>DHIQ01000127.1:5264-5428 GCA_002403895.1 Candidatus Neomicrothrix sp. UBA4742 | reverse complement strand
CGTGACGGCCACGACCTCGATGTGGACGATCTCGACCGTCACGCCCGGGCCCACCTCGCCGGCTACAAGGTGCCCCGCTCCGTCCAGACCGTCGACCAGGTGCGCCGCTCCCCCAGCGGTAAACCCGACTACCCGTGGGCTCTCGACCTCGCCGCCAACCCCCG
>DHIQ01000127.1:4590-5013 GCA_002403895.1 Candidatus Neomicrothrix sp. UBA4742 | reverse complement strand
TGAGCGCTTACTCGTAGTCGCTGAGACGCAACTTGACCTTGTCGAGCAGGGCCATCTGCTCTGTGGAGCGCTTCTCCTCGTCGGGATCGGTCTCGTCGAGTGATGCGACCTCACTGGCGGCCAGGATGTCGGCGTCGCTCTGCACGGCCGCTTCGTCGATGACGGCCTGCCGGGATGCCTCAACCTCACGGCGGGCCAGGGCCTCAGCCTCGAGCCGCTCGAGGTCCGCGGCCTGCGCCGCAGCCTGGGCTTCTGCTTCACCCAGAGCCCGCTCGTCAGCCTCGCGGCGGGCCAGGGCGTCGGCCTCGAGCCGGGCCCGCTCGGTTGCCTCGCGCTCAGCCAACTCGGCTTGGCGTTGTTCCGTCGCCTCTTGCTCGAGGCGGGCGGCGTCGGCCTGGTGGGCCTCTTCACGGGCCCATTGCT
>DHIQ01000127.1:0-4421 GCA_002403895.1 Candidatus Neomicrothrix sp. UBA4742 | reverse complement strand
GGCCTCTTCACGGGCCCATTGCTCGACCCGTTGGGCCTCCTCCGCCTGCTGGACGGCCAACTCCTCCTCTCGACGGGCCCGTTCCTCAGCTTCGCTCTCAGCATGCTCGGCGGCGGCGGCCCGTCGGGCAGCCTCGGCCTCAGTCCGCTTTTGGCGTTTGCGTTCCTTCTCTGCGGCTTTGGCGTCGTCGCTGGCCCGGCGTGCCCGGTCACGCTCCTCGAGTCGAGCCTGCTCGCGCGCTTGGCGCTCTTCCCGGAGTCGGGCCTGTTCCCCGGGGGCATCGGGGATCACGACGCCCGGGGCACCGTCCGCCGGGCTGAGCTCCACCGAGGGCGGCGCCGGTCGTGGGAGCCGAGGCCTGGGAGGGGCCGACGTGGCGCTGGCCGTGCCCGTGCCAAACCGCTCGAGCGGAGGCAGGTGCTGGATCCGAGGGTTCGTGAAGCGCAGGACGCCGCCCCACCCGACCAGGTACAAGATCCCCAGCGCGACATCGACGAACGTGTCCAGGAAGAGCAATCCGGCCAACCAGACCAGCCATAGCGCGCCGAAGCTGTACAGCGCCTTCTGATTCCTGGTCAGTGACATCGCCACACCCCTGTGCCCATGGCGCCCGTGCTCCCGGTCGGTCGTCACCTCAGTGACCCCATAACCCTAGGGGGCGTGAACCGCCGACGCAGCCACGGCCGCCCCCGGGCGCCCTCCGGGCTGGCATCAGCGGGTCACCGGCCCTTGAACTGGGCGGGCCGTTTCTCGGCGAACGCCGTCGGGCCCTCCTGCGCATCCTCTGTGGCGAACACCGGCCAGCCGATCTCGAGCTCCAGGGCCAGGCCCTCGCGCTCGGGCAGTTCCCGGGTGGCTCGCATGGAACGCAACACGGCCTGGACGGCCACCGGCCCGTTGGCGGCGATGGACTCGGCGATCTCGCGGGCCTGGTCCACCGCCTGGCCGTCGGGCACGACGTGACCGATGAGCCCGACATCGCGAGCCTCGGGGGCCGACACGAAACGCCCGGTCAGCAACATGTCGGCCGCCACCGTGTAGGGAATCTGGCGCGACAGCCGCACCGTCGAGCCGCCCAGGGGGAACAGGCCCCGACGGACCTCAGCCACGCCGAACGTGGCGCCCTCCCCCGCCACCCGGATGTCCATGGCCTGGAGGATCTCCGTCCCGCCGGCGACCGCATAGCCCTCCACCGCGGCGATGATCGGCTTGTTGGGGATGAAGTGCCGCAGCAGAGCCTTCCAGTGGAGGTCGTCGTCCTCGGCGAAGCGCTTGCTGTAGGCATTCTCGGGATGACCGGCGGCCATGGCCTTGAGATCGGCGCCCGAGCAGAAATTGCCGCCCGCCCCCGTCACGATGGCCACCCGGATGTCCGGGTTCTCGTCGATCTCGACCCAGGCGTCGTACATGCGCACGAGCATCTCGGAGCTGAGCGCGTTCTTCTTCTGGGGTCGGTTGAGCGTCACCAACGCGATGTGCCCATCGCGCTCGAACAGCAGGTGGGGATCTTCGGTCATCGGGTCCTCCGGGATTAGTCAGACATGGTCGGGACGGAAGAGAGCATCGCTCCCGCCATCGATGAACAGCAACGAGCCGTGGATGTCCGAGGCCTCGGGCCCGAGCAGGAAGGCAATGGGGCCGGCGATCTCGACGGGCTCTGCGACACGCCCGAGCGGGATAGGCAGCAGGTCGACGAACGGTCCGATCACGGGATCGTCGCGGGTGCCCTGCAGGAGCGGTGTGGTCACCGGGCCTGGTGCCACCAGGTTCAGCCGCACCCCGGCATCGCCCCATGGCTGCGCCCGTCGGCGGGCCGCTCGTCCCAGCGCCACCTTGGTCATGGCGTAGACCGTCGGTCCGTCGAGCTCCACGCACGCCGCCAGCGCGGCCGCTTCGTTCCCCTCCACCATGAGCTGCACCAGCGTCAGATCGGGCATCGGGGTCATGGATATGGAGTTCGAGCAGATGGCCACCGCCGCCGGGGATTCCCCCGCCGCCAACGCGTCGAACAACCCGTCGAGCACGGCCACGGCGCCGAAATAGTTGACGGCCGGCAGCAGGCGCCGGTCCGGAACCTGCGGCCCCACCCCGGCGCACGGCACCAACGCATCGAGGCGACCGTCGCCGGCGGTCAACACTGAGGCGACGGCGGCGGCGCGACCCTCGGGATGGCTGAGGTCGGCCTCCACCTCCACCGGTGTTCCGCTGGAACGGGCCGATACGGCCAAGTCGACGCCGATCACCCGCCAACCGTCGGCCTCCAAACGGGTGCGGACGGCGGCACCGATCCCCGATGCTGAGCCGGTGATGGCTGCTGTGCGTGTCGTCATGCGTGGCTCCCCCAGAGCTGTTTCGGAATCGGTCGGATCGGACCGGCTACGCGACGATGCCGTCGGCGCGCAGGGCGGCGATCTCGGCGTCGTCGAAGCCAGACTCGGCCAGGACCTCGCCCGAGTGGTGCCCCGCGGGCGCCGGGGGCCGATCCAAGACGGCCGGCGTGCGGTCGAAGCGCGGCGCGGGCGCTGGCTGAACGACGCCGTCGCGGTCGACCCAGGTCGCCCGGGCCGTGAGATGAGGATCGGCCGGCGCGGTGGCAAACGAATGCACCGGGGCGACGCACGCATCGAGATCGGCGAACGTTTCGAGCCATGCTGCCAGGGGCGCGGAGGCGATCACCTTTGTGAAACGGGTCCTTAGCGCTGGCCACGACGCCTGGTCGTCGCGGTCGGGCAGCGAGGCGCCCGGCCAAGCGTCAGGCTTGTCCAGACCCAGGCCTTGCAACAGGTCGGCGTAGAACTGGGGCTCGAGGGCACCGATCGACAGCCAGCCCCCATCGGCCGTCTCGTAGCAGTCGTAGAACGGCGCCCCCGAGTCGAGCAGGTTGGTGCCTCGCTCGTCGGAGAAGACCCCCATGGCATAGGCGGGAGCGATGGCGGCCGACAGCAGCGCCACCCCGTCGACCATGGCCGCGTCGACGACCTGACCGTGCCCCGAGCTCACCCGCTCGACCAGGGCCGCACACACCCCCAAGGCGAGCAGCAGGCCGCCCCCGCCGAAGTCCCCCAGGAGGTTCAGGGGCGGCGTCGGCGGCTGACCGGCCCGACCGAGGTGGGCCAACGGTCCGGCCAGGGCCACGTAGTTGATGTCATGGCCGGCCTTGGCCGCCAGCGGACCATCCTGTCCCCAACCCGTCATGCGGGCGTACACGAGGCGTGGGTTCCGGGCCCGTAGCTCCGCCGGGCCGATCCCCAGCCGTTCGGCCACCCCGGGCCGAAAGCCCTCCACGAAGACGTCGGCGTGCTCCACCAGGCGAGCAATGACCTCCGGGGCCTCGACGTGCTTGAGGTCAAGGGCCAACGACCGTCGGCCCCGGCCGTAGACGTTCCCCTTGGCCGTGGCCAGGTCGGCCCCCACGGCGCGATCGGCCCGATCCACGGTGATGACATCCGCGCCCAGGTCGGCCAGGACCATGGCTCCGAACGGCGCCGGGCCCAGTCCAGCCACCTCGACGACTCGAATTCCGGAGAGCGGGCCAGCCATGACCGAGAGCGTAGTGCGCTTCCCCAGAACGAGAATCTGTTCTAGTTTTGGGTTCGAAGCGTCGATGGACAGGGGTCGGCAGAGGTCGATGTCGGGTCGATACAAAGGGGCACACCAGTGAAGTTGGACGAGGTCGATCTGCTCGATCCCGATGTCTTCCGGACCGGACGACATCACGAGATGTTTCGAGTGCTGCGGGCCGAGGACCCCATCCACTGGTGCGAGGAGCCGGCCGGGCCCGGCGGTGGTGCCGGAGCCGGATTCTGGAGCATCACCCGCCACGCCGATCTCATCGCGGTGAACCGCGACGCCCACATCTTCTCGTCCGCCGAGCAGGGCATCTCGATCCCTGACATCACGCCCGAGGGCGAGATGGTGCGGGAGATGATGCTGTATATGGACCCGCCCCGCCACACCCGCTACCGGCTGCTGGTCAACAAGGGCTTCACCCCCCGCATGATCGGCCTGCTTGAAGCGGGCCTCCGCACCAAGTGCCGGCTCATCGTGGACAGCGTGATCGACCACGGCGAGTGCGACTTCGTGATCGACATCGCCTCGGAGCTGCCGTTGCAGGCCATTGCCGAGCTCATGGGCGTGCCCAGCGAGGACCGCCACAAGCTGTTCGATTGGACCAATCGCATGATCGGCATCGACGACCCCGAGTTCGAGGGCGACCGAGGCTCCGCCGGTGAGGCTGCGGCCGAGCTGTACATGTACGCCAACGCACTGGCGGCCGAGAAGCGTGAGCGCCTGGGCGACGACATCATCTCCAAGCTGCTGGGGGCGGAGCTCAACGGAGACGCGCTCAGCGAGACCGAGTTCGACATGTTCTTCATGCTCCTGGCGGTGGCCGGCAACGAGACGACCCGCAACGCCATCAG
>DHIQ01000080.1 GCA_002403895.1 Candidatus Neomicrothrix sp. UBA4742 | reverse complement strand
ACTGATCGTCGGCGCCCCACCACCGGAACACGGCCGGCCGCTCAGCCCGATACCCGAGCTGCCGCCTCGCCGACCGCCGCCTATGACCTCGTGATCGTGCGGACCGTCAGGGATCGTCGGCTGTCCTAGTCAGGAGAGCAGGGCGCGGGCCACCAGATCCATGCCGAAGGCAGTGAGGATGGCCAGGTACAGCAGGCCGGTGGCCGCCATCACCGCCGAGTAGTAGCGCTCCTTGAGGGCCAGGCGGGTCACCACCACGAGCCCGACGGTGGTGACCGCGCAGGCGATCCAGAACCATCCCAGCAGTCCGTTGTAGCCGTCGTCGATGGTGCCGTTGATCACCGACCACATGCCCACCGGGATCAGCAACAACACCAGCTCGGGCGCCCACAGCCACCCCGTCCACTTGACCAGCTCCAGCAGGGGCCCGCGGGCCAGGCCGGGCTGGACCAGGTACCAGTGGCCCAACAGCATGGCATCGGTAACCGCCCCGAGGAAGGCGGCCCCCACCAGGAACCGGGCCACGGCCAACCAGGCTGGGCCACCGGCGTGCAGCGCAGCGGCAATGAGGCCGATGACCCCGATGGGTGGGGCGATGAGGTCCAGCCAGGGCGGGAACTCCGCACGGGTCTCGTCGCGCTCAGTCGGTGCCCGGTCGATCCCGGTCATCGCCGCCACTCGCTCGCTGCGCTTCTCAGCCAACGCCTGCTGGCCCGATACCCCCGCCTGGCGGCGCACGACCGACACGGTGAGCGCCACGCCTGAGGCCACCACCACCCCGGCCGAGGCCAGGTCGCGTACCAGGAGCGGCCGGATGACCTGGGTACCCACGTAGCAGGCGCCGGCCGCCATCAGCAGGTAGGTGCCCCGCATGAGCCAGCCGTAGCCGAGCCCGACCTCCCGACGACGGGTGGTCACCCACAGGAACAACAGCCCACCGGTGGCCCACTGCAACAGCAGCGAGGCGGCGTCGAAATCAATCACGACAGGTCGATCACGCGTCGACGACGACCAGGCTGTGGTCGGCCCGGTTCAGGGGACGGGGTCCCTCGTCGGTGCTCACCACGATGTCTTCGAGGCGGGCGCCCCAGCGCCCGGGCACGTAGATGCCCGGTTCGATCGAGAAGGCGTTCCCGGCTACGAGCGGTTCGGCGTTCCCGGCCACGATGTAGGGATCCTCGTGCTCCTCCACCCCGATGCCGTGTCCGGTGCGGTGGATGAACCACTGGCCGTACCCGGCGTCCTCGATGACGGTGCGGGCGGCGGCGTCCACCTCTTGCGCCGGTCGACCCACCGTGCCCGCCGCCACCCCGGCAGCCTGGGCGGCGTGGAGCACGCCATAGAGCTCGGCCAACTCCGCCGGCGGCTCTCCCACGTGCACGCAACGGGTGATATCGGAGCAATACCCTGCCCCGCCGTCGGTCAACATGGTGCCGCCGAAGTCGCACAGCACGATATCGCCAGCCTGGATCACCCGATCGCCGGCCTCGTGGTGCGGGCTGGCGGCGCTAGGCCCCGAGGCCACGATGGCGAAGTTCACGCGGTGATGGCCCTCGGCCAGGATCCGGCGGCCGAGCTCGGCCGACACCTCGGCCTCGGTGCGCCCCGCCAGCGCGATGGCCCCGGCCTGGAGCTCGGCGGCAATGCGATCGACGGCGGCCGAGGCCCGAGCCAGCGCCCCGATCTCCGTCTCGTCCTTGACCGCCCGCAACGGGCCGGTCACCTCGCTTCCCCGCCGGAACGTGGTCGATCCCATCCGTGCCGTCAGCCCCACCAGGAACTGGGCCCAGGTCCGGTCCCCGATGGCGGCCACCGCCGCCTTGCCGGCCAGCGAGGCCACGAGATCGAGCGGATCGTCGGTTTCGTTCCACGCGCAGAGGGAGAACAGCTCGAGCCGCTCGACCACCCGCGGCGCCTCCAACCGAGGGACCACCAACGTGGCGTCGCCCTCGCGGGGAACCACCAGCATGGTGAGCCGCTCCAGGGGCATGGCCTGGTAGCCGATCAGCCACGGCAGGTCGGCGCCGACGGACAGCAACAGCACGTCGACATCCTGGGCATCCATGGCCGCGCGCACTCGGGCTAGGCGGGCGGCATGCATGCGTTCGAGGGTAGTGGCGGCACTTTCCGCCAGCGAAAGCGGTGACGGACGACCCCATCCGGATCCTGGCACCCAGGTCTTGGCGCGGCTACACCGGTGCCATGGCGAACCCCCCGCGACCCATCCCCTTGCAGCACGCGACCCTGCACGGCCACGAGGTCGGCTACCGCCTGGCGGGCGATGGCGACGACACCATCCTGCTTATCCACGGCATGGCCGGCAGCTCCCGAACCTGGCGCGACGTCATGCCCACCCTGGCCGAACGCCATCGTGTGATCGCCCCGGACCTGCTGGGCCACGGCGAATCGGCGAAGCCCATGGGTGACTATTCGCTCGGTGCTCACGCCAGCGGCCTGCGTGATCTCCTGGCCCGGCTCGGCATTGAGCGCGCCACCATCGTGGGCCAGTCCCTGGGTGGTGGCGTGGCCCTCCAGCTCGCTTATCAGCATCCCGAGTTCTGTGAGCGCCTCGTCCTGGTGTCGAGCGGCGGGCTGGGTCGCGAGGTCAGCTGGCTCCTGCGGGCTCTGTCGCTGCCGGGCAGCGAGTTCGTTCTGCCGCTGGCCGTGCCCAGCTTCATCCGCGACCAGGGCAACTCGATCGGTCGGTGGCTCGGCGACCACGGCATCCGCCATTCGCGCGCCGCAGAGATGTGGCGGGCGTACGCCTCGCTGGCCGATGCCGAGAACCGCCAGGCCTTCATCAAGACGCTGCGGGCCGTGGTCGATCTGGGTGGCCAAACGGTCAACGCCAGCGACCGGCTCTACCTGGCCAGCGCGGTCCCGACCATGCTGGTGTGGGGTGATCACGACACCATCATCCCCGTCGAGCATGCCCTGACCGCCCACGAGGCCATGCCCGGCAGCCGACTGGAGATCTTCCCCGGCGTTGGGCATTTCCCCCAGTCGGAGGACCCCGAGCGCTTCGTCGAGGTGCTCGAGGACTTCATCGCCGCCACCGACCCGGCACCGACAGGAAACGGGCGCCTGGCCGAGCTCCTGGCCCAAGGCGCCAGCTGATCAGCCGGTGGCCGCCGCTGATGGCACCGAGGCGGCCGCTTGCTTGGCGTGGTAGCTCGACCGGGTCAGGGGTGACGCCTCGACGTGGGCCAAGCCCAGAGCCTCCCCCACCCGCTTGAGCCGGGCAAAATCGTCCGGGGTCCACCAGCGGGCCACCGGCAGGTGGTTGGAAGTAGGTCGCAGGTACTGGCCGATGGTCACGATGTCCACCCTCACGCCTTGTAGGTCGGCCAGGGTGGCCTCGACCTCGACCTCGGTCTCCCCCAACCCGACCATGATGCCCGACTTGGTAGTCAGCCCCGCCGCCTTGGCCCGGGCCAGCACGGCCAGGCTGCGGCTGTAGGCGGCCGATGGCCGCACCGCCCGTTGCAGCCGGGCCACGGTCTCCACGTTGTGGTTCAACACGTCGGGCCGGGCGTCGAAGATCGTCCTCAGCGCGGCGGGATCGCCCTTGCAGTCGGAGATCAGCACCTCGACCGAGGTGTTGGGCGAACCTCGCCGGATGGCCCGAATGGCGGCGGCGAACCCCCCCGCCCCACCGTCGGCCAGGTCGTCGCGAGCCACGGCCGTGAGCACCGCGTACTCGAGTCCCAAACGGGCCACCGCCTCGGCGACCCGCTCCGGCTCCGTGGGGTCGATGGCCTCGGGATGGCGAGTGTCGACCAGGCAGAACCCGCAGGCCCGGGTGCAACGTTCACCGTTGAGCATGAACGTGGCGGTGCCGTCGGCCCAGCAGTCGAAGATGTTGGGACAACCCGCCTCCTCGCACACGGTCACCAGGTTGAGGTCCCGCATGGTGCGCTTGAGCTGCAGGTAGTCGGCGCCCATGCGGGCCGGCGCCCGCAGCCAATCCGGCTTGCGCTCGCCGATGGCCAGCCCCTGGCTCACCCCGGCCTCGTCCAGCCGGACCCGACGACGGGGCGTGGTGTCGATGGAGACGGACACTGGATCCCTGGGGAGCCGACCGGCCACGACGCCCGGGCCCTCGCCCCGGGTGAAAGGCGACAGGTCGTCGGGATGATGGCGCCACACCACGTCCTGGCGTTCCCACCCGAGCGTGGCCCACGTCTCCACCGCCCGGGCGACGACCGCGTCGACCACCTCGTGCATCGTGGCGAGGATTCCCTCGGCGGCCAGCGAGGTCACGCCCAGCTCGGCGATGCCGCAGGGAACGATGTGGTCGAAGTACGTCAGGTCGGTGTCGACATTGAGGGCGAAGCCGTGCATCGACCGACCCCGGCTGAGGCGCACGCCCACTGCCGTGATCTTGCGGGGTGCAGGGCCGTCGGGCTGAACCCACACGCCCGGCTTGCCGACCAGCCGGCCGACGTCGGCCAGGCCGAGGTCACCGAGGGCGGCGATGATGACCGCTTCGACGGCATGGACGTAAGCAACGGTGTCCGCCATACCGCCGCCTCGCTTGCCCGGCACCGACAGGATCGGGTACCCAACCAGTTGCCCCGGCCCGTGGAACGTCACGTCGCCGCCCCGGTCAGCCCGCACCAGCTCCGCCCCGACCTCGGCCGGGGGCGTGAGCACGTTGGCCAGATCGGCCCGCACGCCGAGGGTGTAGGTGGGCGGGTGTTCGAGCAGTAGCAGCCAGTCGTCGTCGGCCTGGACCAACCCTTGCTGGACGGCGTGCGCGTCGCGGTAGGGCACAGTGCCCAGCCAGCGGACGCGCAGGGTCATGCCAGCTCGGCTTCCCAGTCCCGCGTCTCGAGGATCTCCTTGACCTCACGCAGGAACGCAGCCGCATAGGCGCCGTCGAACGCTCGATGGTCCCAGCTCATGGCCAGCATGCCCACCGAGTGAATGGCGATGGCCTCGTTGCCGTCGACGTCGGTGACCACCATCGGCTTGCGGGTCACCCCGTCGGTCGAGAGGATCGCCACCTGCGGTTGGTTGATGACCGGGATCACCATGAACGTGCCGAACGGTCCCGAGTTGGAGATGGTGAACGTCCCGCCGGTGATCTCGTCGGCCGACAGCTTCTTGGTGCGGGCCCGGGTGGCCAGGTCCGAGATGTCCCGGGCGATGGCCCGCAGCCGCTTGTCGTCGGCGTCGTGGATGACCGGCGCCAGCAGACCCTCGAAGTCGAGGTCCACGGCGATGGCCAGGTTGACGTAGTTGTGCACGATCAGCTCGCCGTCACCGACGGTGGCGTTGAGGTGGGGAAAGTCGCGCAGGGCGTCGACGATGGCCCGGGAGATGAACGGGAGGTAGGTGAGGCTGAAGCCCTCGCCGGCCTTGAACTCGTCTCGGTGGGCCCGGCGGGTGTGCTCGACGTTCTCGAAGTCGACCTCGACGGCGGTCATGGCGTGGGGCGAGGTGGCCTTGGACATCACCATGTGCTCGCCGGTGATGCGGCGGATGTTGTTCAGCTTCTCCACCGTGTCGCCCGTGCCGGAGCGAGGAGCAGGCACGGCGCGCTGGGCACGGTCCGCGAGAGCCGGTCCCGTCGGTGCCGACGCCGTCCGTGCCCGAGCGCCGCCACCGGCGTCGATCACGGCCTGGACGTCGCCGCGGGTGATGCGGTCGCCGATGCCCGTGCCCGTGATCGATGCGGCATCGAGACCGTTGTCCTCAATGAGCTTGCGGACGAGCGGCGAGAGCACCTTGCCCTTGGCGTTCGAGGTATCGGGCACGGCCGTGGGGGGCGGGGGGGTCCCGGCCTGTCTCTTATACACATCTGACGCTGCCGACGAAG
>DHIQ01000086.1:12357-24205 GCA_002403895.1 Candidatus Neomicrothrix sp. UBA4742 | reverse complement strand
CGACCATGCTCACGCACGACGGAACGATCTCGAGGTCGCGGTGGTCGCGCGCGCGGTACTGCGACGGCGTCGCGCCGACGATCTCGGTGAAGCGCGAACTGAACGAGCCCAGCGACGTGCAACCGACGGCGACGCAGGTGTCGGTGACCGACATCCCCTGACGAAGAGAAGCCTTCGCGCGCTCGATGCGTCGCGTCATGAGATAGGAGTAGGGCGTCTCGCCATACGCCGCACGGAACTTGCGCGAGAAGTGCGCGGGCGACATGAGCGCGGCACGTGCCATGGCCGGGACATCGAGGGGCTGCGCGTAGTCGCGGTCTATGAGGTCGCGCGCCCGGCGCAGGTGCACGAGGTCGACGATCTCCTCCGGCGTCATGCCCACGACGTTACGCGACCGGTCGCCACGGTCAAGAACACGGGTCGAGGCCGCCCCGAAGTTCGTCACGCGTCCCCGCTCTCATCCCGTCGGAACCCGGTGCCATAGCCCGAGTGGCGATCACTCACATCGGGCTTGCGAGATCTGTGCGAAGAAGTCGACGTCCGCCGATCGCAAGTGCTCGACGACCTCGGAGCGCCCAGCATCGCGATCGACAACCGGGTCGCCTGCTACGCCAGCGACTCGGCCGAGTCGCTAGGCCTTGGCTCGCCGAGTCGGGTCGACGAGCCAAGGTCCGGGCCAGTTCCATGCCATTTTCATGCCACCGGCCGACGAGAAATCGCCGAGAACGTCGAGAAGCGACGAAGGCAACAGGGCAGGTCAGTAGCACTTTTCGGGAATCTGCGCAGGTCGCGAGATCCCCCTAACTCAGATGTCGTAGTACATCGCGAACTCGTAGGGATGGGGGCGCAGGCGGATGGCGTCGATCTCGTTCTTGCGCTTGTAGTCGATCCACGTTTCGATGAGGTCGTCGGTGAAGACCCCGCCGGCCCGCAGGTAGTCGTTGTCGGCCTCGAGCGCCAGCAACGCCTCGTCGAGCGACGACGGGACCTGGGGCACCCGCGCCAGTTCCTCGGGCGGCAGATCGTAGAGGTCCTTGTCGACCGGGGCCGGGGGCTCGATGCGGTTGGCAATGCCGTCCAGGCCGGCCATCATCATGGCCGAGAAGGCCAGGTACGGGTTCGAGGTGCTGTCCGGGCAGCGGAACTCGATGCGCTTGGCCTTCGGGCTCTTCGACGCCAGGGGGATGCGGCACGACGCCGAACGGTTGCGCTGGCTGTAGACCAGGTTCACCGGCGCCTCGTAGCCCGGGACCAGCCGCTTGAAGCTGTTGGTGGTCGGGTTGGTGAAGGCGATGACCGAATGGGCATGGTGCAACAGGCCGCCGATGTACCAGCGGGCGATGTCCGACAGCCCGGCGTAGCCGGTCTCGTCGAAGAAGAGCGGCTCGCCGCCCTTCCACAGCGACTGGTGGGTGTGCATGCCCGAGCCGTTGTCCTCGAACAGGGGCTTGGGCATGAACGTGAGGCTCTTGCCCGCCTGCCAGGCCACGCCCTTGAGCACGTACTTGAACGTCATGAGCTGGTCAGCCATACGGATCAGCGTGTTGAACTTCATGCCGATCTCACCCTGGCCGCCGCTGGCCACCTCGTGGTGGTGCAACTCGGTCTCGATACCCACCTGGTGCAGAGTGGCAGCCATGTCGGAGCGCATGTCCTGGTAGTGGTCCATGGGCGGGACCGGGAAGTAGCCCTGCTTGGTGCGGGGCTTGTAGCCCAGGTTGGGGAACTCCTCCTCGCCGGTGTTCCAGCTGCCTTCGACCGAGTCGACGAAATAGAACGACGAGTTGCCCGTGGTGTCGAAGCGGACGTCATCGAAGATGAAGAACTCGGGCTCCGGGCCGAAGTACGCCGTGTCGGCGATGCCGGTGGACCTGAGGTACGCCTCGGCCTTGGTGGCCACGTAGCGCGGGTCACGGCTGTAGCTCTCACCCGTCACCGGGTCGGCCACGAAGCAGTGGATGACGGCCGTCTTCCGCTTCATGAACGGATCGATGTAGGCGGTGTCGGGGTCAGCGATGAGCACCATGTCGGATTCCTGGATCTCCTGGAACCCGCGGATCGACGAGCCGTCGAACCCGTGGCCCTCGGTGAACTGTCCCTCGTCGAGCAGGGGTGCCGGGATGGTCACGTGCTGCATGACGCCCGGGAGATCGATGAAGCGGAAGTCGACGAACTCACACCCCTCGCTCTCGACCATGGCAAGTACTTCCTGCGGTGTGCTCTCAGGCACGGTTCCTCCAAGTGGTCGCTGCCTCTCGGCAGATCATCGCTGCCATCGAGCAGCAGGTCGTGGTGGTCTTCTGGCCGGTTGGGACACTAGTCAATCCGGCGAAACGCGGGCAGGTGGCTCACTCCGGCATTTCCGCTGCCCTCGCGCGCCTCCGATGTGTCACTCGCCAGAGTTCCAGGGAGCAGTTTCTCATCCGTTGCTCCATCGTGAACGTTATGTGAACTGGACGATGGCTCGGGAAGCCGCTGGCTCCGACCGTGCCAACATGGCGGGCATGGAACGCCAGCAGGACTATGTACTAAGAACGGTCGAGGAACGCGGAGTGCGGCTCATCCGCCTCTGGTTCACCGACGTGCTGGGGCAGCTCAAGTCAGTCGCCATCTCCCCCGCCGAACTCGAGAATGCCTTCGAGGAAGGTATGCACTTCGACGGTTCGGCCATCGACGGGTTCAGTCGGGTGCAAGAGAGCGACGTGCTGGCCAAGCCAGACCCGAACAGCTTCGAGCTCTTGCCCTGGGCCAAGGGCGACGACCCCTCGGCCCGTATGTTCTGCGACATCCAGAACCACGACGGCACCCCGTTCGAAGGCGACCCCCGCCAAGTCCTGAAGCGCAACCTCGACCTGGCCCGAGAGCAGGGCTTCTCGTTCTACGTCGCCCCGGAGATGGAGTTCTTCTACTTCGCCGACGGCGACCCCTCCCATCCGCCGGTGACGCTCGACTCGGGCTCGTATTTCGACCTCACCACGGCCGATGTGGCCAGCGACCTACGCAAGCGGACCATCCACATGCTCGAGGCCATGGGAATCCCGGTGGAGTACTCGTTCCATGAGGACGCTCCCAGCCAACACGAGATCGACCTCCGCTACACCGACGCCCTGTCGATGGCCGACAACGTCATGACCTTCCGACTCGTCGTGAGGGAGATCGCGCTCGAGCAGGGCGTTTACGCCACGTTCATGCCCAAACCCCTCGGCGGCGTGCAGGGATCGGGCATGCACACCCACATGTCGCTGTTCGAGGGCGACACCAACGCCTTTCACGAGCCGGGCGACCCGTACGGGTTGTCAAAGGTGGCCCGGGGCTTCATCGCCGGCCTGCTCGTCCATGCTCCCGAGATCACCGCCGTCACCAACCAGTTGGTGAACTCCTACAAGCGGCTCATCGCCGGCTACGAGGCCCCGGTCTATGTCACCTGGGCCCGCAACAACCGCTCGGCACTGGTGCGGGTGCCGGTGACCAAGTCCGGCAAGCAGTCCTCGACCCGGGTCGAATACCGCTCCCCCGACCCGTCATGCAACCCCTACCTGGCCTACTCCGTGCTGCTGGCCGCCGGGCTCAAGGGCATCCGCGAGGGCTACGACCTGCCTCCCGAGGCCTCGTCAAACGTGTTCGAGCTGACCCCCGAGGAGCGGGCCGCGGAGGGGATCAAGCCGCTACCCCAGTCCCTCAGCGAAGCGCTCGACGTGATGGAGCGCTCGGAGCTCGTGGCCGAGGCCTTGGGCGAGCACATCTTCGAATGGTTCCTGCGCAACAAGCGAGCCGAGTGGTTCGACTACAAATCCCAGGTGACGCAGTTCGAGCTCGACCGCTACCTGCCCAACTGGTAGCCCCCTGCCACCATGGAACCCCTCCTTCTCTACCCCGACCCTGTTCCACCGGAGCTGGCGCAGGCCCTCGACCTGGGTGGCTTCCCGTGGAAGGCCGTGGCCGACGAGGCGGCAGTCGACCGCAGCGAGCCCGACGACGGCTGGGCCGGCGCGGTCATCTGCGCCGATCTCGACCCCGAGGGAGCCTTTGCGCTGTGCCGGGCCATCCGCAAGCGTGACTTGCCGCTGGAACCGGTCCTGTTGCTGGTGTCCGGCACCCAACTCGGCGATCTGGAACTACGAGACGATCTGTTCGACGATTTCTGCCTCTCGCCGTTCCACCCACGCGAGCTCGAGGCGCGGCTCAAGCACCTTTTTTGGCGGACGGGTCGAGGCACGCGGCCCGAGCTCGTCGAGTACGCCAACCTGATCCTCAACCTCGAGACCTACCAGGCCGCCATCTCTGGGCAACCACTCGACCTCACCTTTATGGAATACGAGCTGTTGAAGTTCCTCGCCTCACACCCGGGCAAGGTGTTCACCCGCGAGACGCTGCTCAGCCGGGTGTGGGGCTACGAGTACTACGGCGGCGCCCGAACGGTGGACGTCCACGTTCGGCGGCTGCGGGCCAAGCTGGGCGAAGAACACGCCAACCTCATCCAGACGGTGCGCTCGGTGGGCTACCGCTTCGGCCAATCCCGCTGGAGCCTCTGAACCCCCGCCACGCGCCCGTCGTTGCTGCAACCGGCCCACCACAGGGTGCGATCTGCAGGAACGACCGACGGGGCCCGCGCCGAAAACGACGAGGGCCCCCCCGAAGGAAGGCCCTCGCACCTGAAGATGGGTGCAACTCAAACGATGCGGACGTCCTGCGCCTGCTCGCCCTTGGGACCCGCGGTCACCTCGAATTCGACGGCCTGACCTTCCTCGAGCGAGCGGTAGCCCGTCGACTGGATCGCGCTGTAGTGCACGAACACGTCGGGGCCCCCCTCACGGGAGATGAAGCCGTAACCCTTCTCGGCGTTGAACCACTTGACGGTACCGGAAGCCAATCCGATCCCCTTTCCTGACTGCGGGGTCGGTCGTACCGGGTCCCTGCTGGTTTGCATTACGAGCGAGAGGGTACATGCCGAGCCGACGGCCGTGTGCAATTCCTGGGCCGACGGCCCGCGAGGCCTACCCGCCGAGTTCGACGTACTCGCTGTCGGGGGGATACTCGCTGGCCACATCGTCCTTCAGGAACCAACCGATCAGCCCGGCGACCACGGCCAGGGACATACAGATCAGCACGGGCATGATGAGCAGGACGATCACGATGATGACGGCTCCGGTCACCCCGCCATCCAATCACGCGCCACGGTCCGAGGCCAACATCACCGCTCAGGAGCCGACGTAGGCCCAGGCTTCGATCTCGACCAACGCCACGAACGGAAGCTCCGACACGGCAAAAGCCGATCGGGCCGGGTACGGCTCGGCGAAGAGCTCGGCGTAGGCCGCGTTCACGATCGGGTAATCCCGCATGTGGCGAAGGAACACCGTGGTCTTACACACGGCGGCCAGGCTCGATCCCTCTCCCACCAAGAGCCCGGTCATGTTGGCCACCGCTTGGCGAAACTCTGCCTCTACCCCGCCGGTCACCATGGCTCCCCCGGCGAGGCCGATCTGCCCGGACACGAGCAGCCAGTCACCGGCGCGCACGATCGGGGAATAGGGCGGCGGCATGGGCATCAGGGGCTCCTGGGCGCGGTAGTGGCAGCGGGGTCGTGGTTGATCTTGGCACCGAACGACGGGGGCGTGTTCACCGGCGCAGCGGGAGACGGGTCGGCCACTCCGGCGGACATCCCTGGTGACGCCATACGGCGGCGGCGACGGCGGCGAAGACCGCGTCCGAGCCGTTCACCGGATCACCATCGTCGGGCTCGATGGATACCACGATCTCGGGCGTGTCGATGCTGCGCAAGACGCCGAACGAGCGGATGGTGAGGTCGTGGACCTCGCCCTCGTCATCGACCGTGAGTGCTTCGGACGTCACCCAGCCCAGGGCCATGTGGGCGGCGCCGATGGCGTAGGACCGAACCACGACCTCATCCAGCGGCCGGCCGCAAGTCACGTGCACCCGGATGGTGTCGTCGTCGTCGATCGAGGCTTCGGCTCGGCCGCCGTCGGGAGTGACCATCATGCTCGGCGCTCCGGCAGGGGTGAGGCCAGCCAACACCACCGCGGCTTCGGCCCAGCCCGCCCCCCGCAGGGTCGTCGAGGTCGGCGGGCCGGCCACGTCGACCTCCTCGACGACGAGGCCCGGAGCCACAGAGGCAATGGCGGCGGCGATGCCCGGGGTGCGGACCACCCGGACCAGGCCGCTCCCATCCGCCCGGACGCCGGCGGCCAGCGGCGGGCGCTTCGGGCCCAGGCGAACGCAGTCTTCGCGGGACAGCACCACCCGCACTGCCCGGCCGTGTCGGTCAGCCAGCTCGCGGGCCACCCCCGGTGCCACTGACGCGACCTTGGCCCCGAAGGCGCCGCCGTTGGCCAGCGGCGTGGCCGGCTCGCCGCCGGGCTCGCACCACGAAACATCCGTCTCCAGGTAGGCCGGCTCCACCCACGAGGTGCGGAGCGTCAGCGCCCAGTCGCCGTCGGGCAAGTCGACGGGCGGGCGAGCCTCCACCGTGGTGCGGCGACCCTGGACCTTGCCTGCCATGCGCCGCGCCTCGGCCAGCGTCTCGGCCACGACCCAGTCCCCGTTTCCATCCGACACCGCGCTGAGGGCACCTTCGGGAGCGCGGTCGGCGGCGAAGCCACCGCGGCCGAGCGCGACCTCGGGGCCGACGTGCTGGGGGCTCCGACCCTCCAGCTCGGCCCGCCGGGCCGCGGCGTCGAAGTCCCGCCCCCCGAGCGCTGCTGGAGAGCCGTCGTCCGGCGCGCCGGTCATGACCGCGTAGGCCTCGTTGATGGTCCGCCATCCGGTACAGCGGCACAGGTGGGCCTGCATCGCCCGTTCGACCGCCGCGGCGTCACCCGCGGTGGAGGCTTTGGCCCGCACCCCCTCCAGCCGAACGATGATGCCCGGTGTGCAGAAGCCGCACTGGCTGGCCCCGGTGGCGCAGAACGCGGCGGCCCATGCCGAGCGCACCGGCTCCGGGAGGCCATCGAGGGTGACGATGTCGCGCCCCACCATCCGCCGCAGTGGGGTCACGCAGGCCACCCGGGGGGCGCCGTCGACCAACACCGTGCAACAACCGCACTGGCCCTGCGGGCTGCAACCGTCCTTGGCGGCGTGGGCACCCAGGTGATCGCGCAACGCATCGAGAAGTGAGCCGCCGTCGTCGGGCACCTCCACTTGGCGGCCATCGACGCTCAGCTGCACGACGGCCGCACTCGTCTGGTCCGGGGGGCGCGGGTCGGTGGGCACGCTCGGGAGGATAGGTTCCATCACCATGCAACTGACACCCGACGGGACCTTCAGCCGGCGCGCCGTGCTCCTCGGCGCCGCCGGCCTAGCCGGCGCCGGCCTCCTGGCCGCCTGCGGGTCGAGCTCGTCGAACAGTTCCAGCGCCACCGACATCGGACTCACTCCGGCGGAAGGCACGTCCGCTCTGCAAGCCATCTTCGACGCCGTCAACCCCTATATCGTGACCGGCTCCCCGCAGCGCATGGCGTTCGGCATCAGCGGGCCGGACGGGGCGACCATCCTCGACGTCCCAGCGTCGCTCGAGTTCCGGATCAGCCGCAACGGCCAGGACGTCGGTTCACCACTCACCGTCGCCGGCCACCGCGACGGCGTCCCCATCGGCTACTTCCCGGTACGGACGAGCTTTGACGAGCCCGGCGCCTACCGGGTGGCGGTGACCCTCGACGGTAAATCGTCGACCAAAGACGTGACGGTCGGCGGCGGAGCCACTTCCACGCTGGTGCCCCGGGGCGGGCAGATGAGGCCGGTCGACACCCCCACCGTCACCAATCATCGAGGCGTCGAGCCGATCTGCACCCGGCCTAGCGGGACGTGCCCGTTCCACACCCAGACACTGACCCAGGCTCTCGCCGCCAACAAGCCGACGGTGCTGCTGGTGTCCACCCCCGAGTTCTGCCAGATCGGGGTGTGCGGGCCCGTGCTCGACCTCGTCATCGAGGCCGCCCCGAAGTACCCCGGGGTGCAGTTCATCCACGCCGAGGTCTACACGAACGCCGAGGCGGTCAAGGACGCCCAGCAGGCCAAGGTGGCCCCGGTCATCGACGCCTACGGGCTGACCTATGAGCCCGCGTTGTTCGTGGCCAACGCCAGTGGCCTGGTCCTGGAGCGGCTCGACAACGTCTTCGACCGCGGCGAACTCAACGAGGCGCTCAAGACCGTCGCCTAGGCAGAGTCCCGGGGTGCGGTCGCCTCAGCCGAAAACGACCATCGCCGCCCGAAGGCGGCGGGTGGAGCGAACAGGGTTGCGGCAGCTCAGCTGAACGACTGGCCGCACCCGCAGGTCTTCTGGGCGTTGGGATTGTCGATGGCAAACCCCGCACCTTGGAGCCCGTCGTTGTAGTCGAGCGTGGCGCCGGTGAGCAGCTGGGCGCTCGAGGGATCGACGACCACCTTCACGCCGGAGTAATCGGTGATCAGATCATCGCCAGCCTGGTCGGTGTCGAAAAACATCTCGTAGCTGAATCCGGAGCACCCGCCGGGGCGCACGGCCACGCGCAGCATGAGCTGGTCGTTGCCTTCCTGGGTGATGAGGTCCTTGACCTTGACGGCGGCCTTGTCGGTCAGTGCGATCATGTCTGTCCTCCGGTGTTCAGCGAGCTAGGTAGAGGGTAGCGGGATTTCGGTCATCGACAACAGCCTCACCGCTAGCCGCGGCCAACCGTTTGGAGCGGTCAGGTGACTGCCAGTTCCACCTGGCATGGGGTGCGGTCGACCAAGGGGTGAAATCGGACGACCTCGGCGCCGCCGAGCGTGCTGACGAGGCCTTCGACCATGCCGCAGTGCAATTGGCACACCAGATCGGGATGGGTCTCGGCCAGATCACGGAACGGGCAGTGAGCGAAGGCCATGACCGCCCCGTGGTCGAGATCCAAGACCTCCGGGTCGAACCCGAGCCGGGCCTGCTCGACGATGAGGGCTTCGAGCGCGTCGGAGCCTTCCGACCACTTCCCGGCGTCGGCCTCGCCCTGTTCCCGGCCGGCGTCGGCCAGATCGCCCGGATCCAAGCCGCCTTCGGCCGCGGCCTGGAGGACCAGTCGGGCGAGCATGGGGAACACCGAAGGCTCGAGCCCCAGTGCGGGCGCGTCGGCGGCCAGGGCATAGAGGTGCTGGGGTCGACCCACCCCGCGCCGCTGCTCGGTCCGCACCTCGAGCAGCCCGACCTCCCGCATTCGCTCGAGATGAGGTCGCACGGTGTTCACGTGGAGGCCGAGCACATCAGCGACCTCGGCCGTGGCCAGAGGAATCGGCGAGCGGGCCAACTCCAGGTAGATGGCATACCGGGTGTTGTCACCGAGGGCCTTGAGGATATCCAGCCTCGATGGAATGGTCACGAGACAAGATTACACGGCGAATCCCGGTAAAATGCCTGACATGGCTGTTCCCCCGTCCTCCCCTTCCAGCACTCCCGCGGTCGCGCTCCCCACGGTCGACGAGATCATGGGGCTGCTGCGTGGGGTGATCGATCCCGAACTGGGCAGCGACATCGTGGACCTGGGGATGGCCAAGGGAGCCACCGTCAGCCCCGAGGGTGAGGTAGTGGTGACGATCGCCCTCACCACCGCCGGTTGCCCCCTGCGGGCCCAGATCCAGCGCGACATCCGGGCCCGGATCGGCTCCCTCCCGGGGGTCACCGCCGTCCGCCTGGACTGGACGGAGCTCACCGCCGAAGAGAAGTCGGCGGCCATGGCCAAGGCCCGCTGGAATGTGCGCGAGAGCGCCCCCGAGACCGCGATCCCGCCCACCACCCGCGTGATCACCGTGGCATCGGGCAAAGGCGGCGTGGGCAAGTCTTCGGTGACGGTGAACCTGGCCGCTGCGCTAGCGGCCAAGGGTTTCACGGTCGGAGTGCTCGACGCTGACATCTGGGGATTCTCGGTGCCTCGTATGTTGGGAGTGGAAGGGCGCCTGCAAGGAGCGGCGGACGGCGAGAAAAAGATCGTTCCCAACGTCAAGCCGATCGGGAGCGGCCTGCTGAAGGTCGTCTCCATGGGCTTCCTGGTGGACAACGAAGAGGACGCGCTGATGTGGCGCGGCCTCATGCTCAACCGGGCGGTCCAGCACTTCCTGGAAGACGTCGCCTGGGGCGATATCGACTACCTGCTGATCGACATGCCCCCCGGCACCGGTGACGTCCAGATGGGCTTGGCCCGCATGCTTCCGCGAGCCGAGATGATCATCGTCACCACCCCCGCGGTGAGCGCCCAGAAGGTGGCCATTCGGGCCGCCACCATGGCCCGCAAGAGCTACCTGCGCATCGTCGGCGTCATCGAGAACATGAGCAGCTTCCGCTGTGACCACGGGGAGGAGTACGCCCTGTTCGGCGCCGGGGGTGGCGAGACCCTGGCTCGTGACGCCGGGGTTCCGCTGCTGGGCAGCATCCCCATCGAAGCATCGGTGGCGGCCGGCGGCGACGCCGGCGAACCGATCGCGTTGGGCGCTGGGCCGGCGGCCGAAGCCTTCCGGGCCATCGCCGATCTCATCGTCGAGGAGGCAGTCCCCCCGGTGGCGATGGCTGGCTGCTCGGCGCGCATGCTCGATGCCGCGGTGGTAGCTCTCGACGAGCTCGACGCCGCCGCCCCGGCCGACTCGATCTGATCAGCCGCTGCGCACATCACCCTCGTTGCTCGCCGCGGCGCGCTTGGCCTCCTGACGGGCGAGGAGCATGGCCGGAAGAGCCGACGCTCCCCGGACGGGGCTGAACCGGCCGCTCTCGTCGGTCAGGCGGGCGTCATCGTCGTCACTGAGCTCAAGGTCGGCGGCGGCCACGTTGGCCTCGAGCTGCGCGACGGAACTGGCACCGGGGATGGCCACGACGTTAGGGCGCCGGATGACCCAGGCCAGCGCCACCTGGGCCGGGGTGGCCCCGTGGGTGGCAGCGATCTCGCGAAGGGCACACAACAACCCCTCGGCACGCTCGAGGTTGTCAGCCAAAAACAGCGGGTTGTTGGACCGGACCCCGGGTGGGGGCGGGTGGTCCGCGTCATATCGTCCGCCGAGGAGCCCCTGGGCGAGGGGGCTGTAGGCGATGATCAGCCGGTCGTTGGCCTGGGCCCAGGGGACCAGCTCACGCTCAGGTTTGCGCATCGCCAGGCTGTACTGAACCTGGTTGGAGAACACCGGCCCGCCCAGCTTGCGCTCCGCGAGTTGCCACTGGACGAGGTTGTGGTTGCTCACCCCGACCCGGTCGACCAAGCCGACCCGCTGCAACCGGGCGAGGGCGGCCATGACCGGTTGTCGACTGAAGAACGGGTTGGGCCAGTGCACCTGATACAGGTCCAGTCGTTGCACGCCGAGCCTGCCGGCCGACTCGACCGCCCGCCATTGCGCCACCGGACCAACCGGCAGCACAGGGAAGAGCTTGGTGGCCACGAACGCCTCGTCCCGACGCCCGGCAATGGCCATGCCGACGATGCGCTCCGAGGCACCAAAGCCATAGATCTCGGCCGTATCGATGAGGTTGACCCCGAGATCGAGGGCCCGCTGCACGATGGCCAGAGCGGTCGACGTGGCGTAGTCGTCGCCGTAGCCCCACTCCTTCGACCCGAACTGCCACGTGCCCACGCCGATAGCCGACACACGCGTCCCGTTCACCTCTACGTAGCGCATCCGGCCACGTTAGGTCGGTCCCAACGACACGGTCCTCGTCGGGGCCACCCGCTCAGCGGAGGCGCAGCTTGCGGAGCACCTCGGGCAGTTCGCCCTTGACCCGCTGACCAACGTCGTGCTCGACGGCCAAGCCGGGCGTCGGGTCCACGACGCAGCGGTCGTCCACCCCCAGGTCGACCCCCAAGCCGCGCAGGATGAGCCGGCAGCCGAACTCGGTCTCGATCGACATCGACTC
>DHIQ01000086.1:0-12226 GCA_002403895.1 Candidatus Neomicrothrix sp. UBA4742 | reverse complement strand
GGAGCGAACACCTCGACACCGTCGACGTCACCGATCCGTTCCTGGTCAGGGCCGGGCCAGAAGTCCTCGTAGAGGAAAGGGGCGGTCGACTCACAACATCCGGTCCCGAGCGTGATCGTGAGCGACCCCTGGCGTCGATCCCGGACCCGGTGCACCACCTCGACGGCGGCATCTGTCGCGCTGACCTGCATGAGCGCCATGCTAGAGGGATGCGCCGTCCGCGGGTCTTCCTCGTCGCCAGCGCCATGACCGTGGCGGCAGTCCTGGCGGGCGCCTGTTCCGGTCCCTCGACAGGCACCGAGGTCCGCTCTCACGAGCCGCGCGACGAACCCCGACCGTCGTCCATCCCCGCCACCGTGGCCTCCAACTCCGCACTCGGCGCCGCGCTGTATCGCGCCCTCGCCACCCGCAGCGGCAATTTCGTGTTCTCGCCCTACGCCGTGTCGTTGGGTCTCGCCATGGCGCAGGAAGGAGCCGCGGGCACCACCACGGACCAGTTGAACGACGTCCAACACGTGGTGCCGGGCCAGGACCTCGAATCTGGGATGAACACCCTGATGCAACTCCTCGCCAACCGAAACGGTGACCAACAGAACGACCTGCGCAAGGGCCGGATCTCCCTCGACACCCCGGACTCGCTGTGGGGGCAGAAAGACACCCGCTTCGGCGGCCCGTTCCTCGACGCGCTGGCCCGATCGTTCGGCACGGGGGTGCGAGTCGTCGACTTCCGCTCCGACCCCGAGGCGGCCCGCCACGCCATGAACACCTGGGTATCTGAGCAGACCCAGAGCAACATCGCCGAACTCGTCCCTCGAGGGGTCATCACCGAAACAACCCGCCTCGAAGCCACCGCCGCGGCCTACCTCGAGGCGCCGTGGGACCAGCGCTTCGATCTGGCCCGATCCAAGCCGGCACCGTTCACCCGACCTGACGGGCAGACCGTCTCGGCCACGATGATGGAGCTGCGAGCTCCGACCGGGCTGCTGTACAACAAGGATGCCGGCTGGCAGGCGGTGGAGCTGCCCTACCTGGGGCGTCAGCTGGCCATGGTCGTCGTCATCCCCGACGCGGGCCACCTGGCCGACGTGGAGAGCCGGCTGGACGGGCCGCTCCTCCAGCGCATTCTCACAGGGCTGGCGCCAACGGCGTTGGACCTACACCTTCCCCGGTTCGGGTTCACCACCCAAGGCGAGCTGGACGATCCGCTCAGCGAGATCGGAGCGCCGGCACCGTTCATCGCAGGCGAGGCGGACTTGTCCGGCATCACCGCCGATGAGGCGCTGTGGATCGCCGGGTTCTCCCACCAGGCGTTCCTGTCGGCCGACGAGGAGGGGACCGAGAGCTCGGCCGCCACCATCGTGCCGGCCCAGACCACCACCGTGACCGCCAAACTCACGAACGTCACCGCCGATCGTCCCTTCATCGTGATGGTCGTCGACCGGGCCACGGGCGAGCCGTTGTTCCTCGGGCGGGTCGTCGATCCCACGTCGTGACCGCGGCCAACGGTCGCCAGTCAGTCGGTCAGAGCGCGCACCCGGGCCGTGGCCACCACCTCGGCGGCCTGAGCGGGATCCGACTGGCGTTCGACGATCCACAGCCCGAGGGTCCCGTCGTCATCGCTGGTCACCAGGTCGACCTCGGTGCCGCGCTCGATGGCCGAGCGGTACTCGAGTTCTGCCCGGAACGGCGGCCGCAAGTCCGGCCGGCGAACCAGCGTCTCCTCCACCATGGACCACGTGGCCGCGTTGTTCACGTGCCCAAGCAGATCGAAGTCGGCGAGGCGCAGCGCCCAAGGCCCCCGGGCGGCGACGATCGGGATGGCGGTGTCGTGCTGCAAGCGGGCCGACACGGTGCGCCCGGCGGCAGCCTCGTCGTAGCAGGCGTGAAAATCCGGGGGCAGCGTGACCGGTCGGCCCGTGTCGGCGTCGAGGTGCACCCACAATGAGACCGCCTCGATGGAGGCGCCCTCAGGCCCGACGATCGACACCCTCCGTTCGGCCCAGCGACCACCGGTGCCGGAGCAAAACGTGGTCAGCCTCAACGGTTCGCGAAAGCCCGGGGATCGGTGGAACTCGACGGCTGTGCGGCGCACCACCCACGCCGTGTCATTGGCCAGGCGGGCGTCCGCGGTGTCGTCGCTGGACACGTCTTGGCAGTACCGGGCCAGCGCGTCGAGGCGCAACCGGCCACCGGGGCTGAGGTCGCCGAAACGAGCCAGGCGCGACGCGGAGAACGTCCGACCTCGGGTCGGCAGCGGTACCAGGAGATCGGCGGCGAGATCGGGCACCGCCGGACGCTACCCGCAGGCCGCAAAATCGGTTGCCGCCAGGGGGATCGCGGCGGGCGAATGACAAAAATCGGGAAATCTGACGTAAATCAGTTGACGGACGCCGAGCGAGCGTGGTGCGATGGCACCCGCTTGTCGAAGGTGCCCATGGGCACCGACGGCGGGCCCAGGCACAAAACCACGTCACAAGGGGAACCGTTCGAATGAAGCGCATGCTCGCCACGGCAGGCCACATGGCCCTCGCCGCAGCGCCGCGCCTTCATGCGGCCTGTGACGCGGACGCTGCCTATTCGTGGCACGTCAACCCGTCCATTCACCCGGTGAACCAGACCGCCACCGTGATGGACATGTTTGACACCTCCAAGCCCGCCCGGCGCCCAAAGGAGTCTTCGCCCTGAGTCACCACTCCAGCGAAGAGAAATCTCCGAAAGGCCGCCGGGTTTCCCCGGCGGCCTTTCTGCTTTCTGGGGACCCGTTTCCACCGAACCACTGCATCGAATGACCCAGCCGACGACACCAAGGACCATCCGCTCCATCGAGGGCGACGACATAGGAAGGCAAGCCCCATGTTGGCCCCGCTGAGCAGTGAGCAGATCGACGAGGATTGGTGGGATGACGCGCAGTGCCGCGACGGTGAGGCATCGCTGTCGGGCGTCTTCTTCTCCGAGGAGCTCCAGGACATTGCCCGGGCAAAGTCCATCTGCGCCGAGTGCCCGGTGATGCACCCATGCCTCGAGGGTGCCGTCGTCCGACGCGAACCCTGGGGGGTGTGGGGCGGCCAGCTGTTCCTCAACGGCAGGATCCTCGCCACCAAGCGGCGCCGGGGACGGCCACCCAGACAACCCCGCCCCGAGGATCAGCTGCCCGACATCCCGATCCCGCTGCACCTCCGGCACCGGGTCCGGCTCCGGACGGCCTGATCCTCCCTCGATCGGCCCCGGGGGTGACCCGGGGCTGCGGGTCCTCGGACCCTCCAGACCTTCATCCCGACGACCGCCCGCAGCATCATGGCCGGGCGCCCGCTGGGGTGAGGCCCATCTCACCGGCTCCCGCTGCCGCCACCACCCCCCAGGTGGCGGCCGGGAGCCGGTGGCGCGTCCAGCGGGGGTGAGCCCCCCCGCTGTTGCTCGGCTCGAACCCGGCGGTACCGTCGTAGCGCCACTCGGCACCCTATGACCTCGCCTCCGACCGACGATCGCACCTCCTACACCCCCGATGACCCGGGTCGTACGGTCCGCCGGGTGCCGCGCGGCGTGTCGTGGGCCATCGCCTTGGCCATCGTGGTCCTGGCCATCGCCGCCTACGTGGCCACGGGCAGCACGAGTTCGCCCGCGCCTGCGGCCATCGGGCCCGAGACGGCGGCCAATCCGCTGATAGCCAGCCCTAATCAACTGGTGGGCCAACCCTTGCCCGACGCCACGTTTCAGCGGCTGGACGGCACATCGACGTCCTTCGCCGACTACCGGGGTAAGCCTCTGGTGGTGAACTTCTGGCAGGTCGACTGCGCGCCCTGTCGCACCGAGATGCCTGATCTGGAGAAGCTGCACCAGCACTACGGCGATCAGGTCACCTTCCTCGGGCTCAACTCGGGTGACTCGCTGGACAAGGCCAAGGCCAACAGCCCGTCCTTCGGGGTGACCTACGAGGTGGTGGTCGATCCCGACCAGACCATCATCCGCTCGATCGGCGGTTCCGGCCTGCCCACGACCGTCTTGGTCAAGGGAGACGGCACGGTGGCACGGGTGAGCGGCCCCGGAGCAATCGACCCCGACAAGCTGAAGCGCTGGATCAACGAGGACCTGCTCTCGTGATCAACGCGCCCCTCGCCTACGCCTTCGGGGTGGGCATGGTGGCCACGGTGAATCCTTGCGGCTTCGCCATGCTCCCGGCCTATCTCTCGTTCTTCTTGGGGCTGGACGGCGCCGATACCGATACCCGCGCCAGCGTGCGCCAAGCGCTGGTCATCGGGGCCACGCTCACCGCCGGGTTCCTGGTCGTCTTCGGCCTGTTGGGCATCTTGTTGGACGGAGCCCTGACCCCGGTGCAGGAATACCTGCCCTGGGTCACCATCGTGCTCGGGCTCGTCTTGGTGGTGATGGGGGTCGCACTGGTGCGGGGCCGCACGATCGCGCTGCGCCTCCCCACCATCGCCGGCGCGGGCTCGACCCGTCAGCTGACCTCGGTGTTCCTCTTCGGGATCTCCTACGCGCTGGTGTCGCTGTCGTGCACCATTCCGCTGTTCATTGCCGCGGTGGCGCCCAGCTTCACCAAGGCGAACCTGGCCTCGGGGACGGCGGCATTCCTGGCCTACGCGCTGGGCATGGGCGTCGTGCTGATTGCCTTGACCGTGGCACTTGCCCTCGCCCGCCACTCCCTGGTGCGTTCCCTGCGCCGGGTCCTGCCGTACGTGTACAAGGTGTCGGGCGTGCTGTTGATCGGGGCCGGTGCGTACGTCTCCTATTACGGCTGGTACGAGCTGCAGACCCGCAAGGGCGACACCTCCGCCGGAGGGCCGGCCAAGGTGGTGTTCGACCTCAACGCCTCCATCAGCAACTGGATCCAACGAACGGGCCCCGTTCGCATCGGGATCGTGCTGGCCGCCGCCATCGGCGTCGTCGTGGCCCTGGCCGCCGGGCGACGGCGCTCCGCCTGAGGCCATGTTCGACGAGTTGCTCGCCCATCCCGGCGTCCGAGAAGTGAGCGATCTGCGGTCCCGCTTCGGATTCATGGCGTTCCACGGGGGCAACCTCGAAAAGGGGACGGACGACATCGCCTTCGCTGCCGCCGAGCGCAGCGGGGCGTCGACGTACGCCATCATCCAGCCGCCGGACCTGCGCTGGCACCTCCCGTCAACCACCATCGACCCGGCGGAGTCGCCCGCTCTGGCGTGCTTTCTCGACCACGTAGAGGTGGTGGTCACCGTGCACGGCTACGGGCGCGAGGGGTTGTTCACCACCCTCCTGCTCGGTGGCCGCAATCGCCGGTTGGCCGAGCACGTGGGATTGCATCTCCGCGCCGGCCTCCCCGACTACGAGATCCGCGACCAGTTGGAGCAGATCCCCCGTGAGCTGCGAGGGATGCATCCCGAGAACCCGGTCAACCGTCCCCCGGCCGCCGGTGTGCAGGTCGAGCTCCCACCCCGCGTCCGCGGCCTCGGCCCCTACTGGGAACAACGCCCCCACAAGCGGGGACCCGACGGACGCGTGTCGCACACCGAAGCGCTCATCGCTTCGCTGGCGGCGGCGGCTCGGTCCTGGTCGGTCGATTTAGGAATGTCGTCCGTCGCCCGGTGACCCGGGTGCCAGCACCGGTGCGCCGATAGCCTCGGCCGCCATGGACCTGCGCATCTTCACCGAGCCCCAACAGGGGGCCTCCTACGCCCAGTTGCTCGCCGTCGCTCAGCGGGCCGAGGCCAACGGTTTCGACGCCTTCTTCCGCTCGGACCACTACCTGAAAATGGGGGCGGTCACCGGTCTGCCAGGCCCGACCGACACCTGGGTGACGCTGGGGGCCATCGCCCGAGAGACCAAAACCATCCGGCTGGGGACCCTGGTCTGCTCGGCGACGTTCCGGCTGCCCGGTCCCCTGGCGGTGGCGGTGGCCCAGGTCGACGACATGAGCAACGGACGGGTCGAGCTGGGAATCGGCGCCGGCTGGTTCGACGACGAGCACACGGCCTACGGCATTCCCTTCCCTTCGCTCGGTGAGCGCTTCGACCGGCTGGAAGAGCAGCTCGAGATCATCACCGGGATGTGGCGCACCCGGCCCGACGAGCAGTACTCCTTCGAGGGCAAGCACTACACCTTGGTCGGCTCGCCGGCCCTCCCCAAGCCCGTTCAACCGGGCGGTCCCCCGGTCATCATCGGTGGCGGCGGCCCGCGCCGAACCCCGCGCCTGGCGGCGCGGTTCGCGTCCGAGTTCAACCTGGCCTTCGCCTCCACCGACGCGTTCACCGATCAGCGGACCAACGTCCAAGCCGCGTGCGAGGCCATCGACCGGGACCCGGAGGACCTCGTCTACTCCGCCGCGCTGGTCGTGTGCTGCGGCGAGAGCGAGGCCGAGTTGGAGCGGCGCGCCGCGGCCATCGGCCGCGGCCTCGACGGCGATCTCCGGGTCAATGGAGCTGCGGGTTCGCCGGCCGAGGTGCTGGACAAGCTCGCCACCTACGCCGAAGCGGGGGCGCAGCGCCTCTACCTCCAGGTGCTGGATCTCGACGATCTCGACCACATCGACCTCATAGGCGAGCAGGTCCTCAAGCTCCTGCCGTGACCGCCCGAACCCGCCCTCCGCCTTACGGCCAGAGACGTTCGATGACCCAGTCGCCCCGGTCGTCGAGGCGGTAGCGGAAGCGGTCGTGGAGTCGGAACGGTCGGGCCTGCCAGAACTCGAACTCGTAGGGGACGATGCGAAAGCCGCCCCAGTTGGGAGGACGCGGCACCTCGCGACCGGCGAAGCGTTCCTCGGCGGCGGCGAGGCTGGCCTCCAACTCCTCCCGGCTGGCCAAGACCTCGCTCTGGGCCGAGGCCCAACCCCCGAGCTGGCTGTTGCGGGGGCGCGTGGCGAAGTAGGCATCCGAGACCTCGGCCGACGCCCGCTCGGCCCGACCCACCACTCGAACCTGGCGGGCCAGGATGTTCCAGGGGAAGCAGAGGGCGGCGTCGGGGTGCTCGGCCAGCTCCTTCGCCTTCTGGCTGTTGTAGTTGGTGAAGAACGTGAACCCACCGTTGAGGTCTCGCAGCAGTACATGTCGCGACGACGGCACGGCGCCCGCCCCGACGGTCGAGATGATCATGGCCTCGGGCTCGTGCACTCCGACCCGGCGCGCCTCTTCCAGCCAGGCCTCGAATTGAACCATCGGGTCGTCGGCCAGGTCGGACTCGCTCAACCCGCTTGCTTCCAGTTCGGCCCGGTAGGTGTCGAGGTCCATGCCCCGAGTCAACTCGCCCCGCTGTATCGACGCCACACCATTGCTGGGGCCGGTCCCGTGCCGCTACCCTCTCCCGACGGCGATGGAGCTCGCCGAAACCGCCCTCGGGCTGATGGCTCCTACCAACTGAGCATTCGGCCGTTGGTAGGTGTGTCGTCTCCTGGTGCGACCCGCCTCACCGCAGGCGTGACCACCGAGATGGGGAACGACATGACCGACGCCGACCCTGACCCCACGATCCTCCCCATCGAATCGGACCTCGCTCCGTCCGATCCGGTCGAACCCTGCGCGACCCATCGGCCGCCGCACAAACGACGCCGGCGGGCTCGACCCGATGTCTTGGCCGCCATCGCGGCGGGCGGCGCGCTGGGGGCACCCGCCCGCTACGAGGTGACCCGCCTCATCCACGTACCTGAGGGCGGCTTCCCGTGGGGCACGTTCTGGGTCAACATCTCCGGCAGCCTCGTGCTCGGGTTCCTGCTCGTGCTCATCATCGAGCGCCTCCCGCCGTCGAGGTTCCTGCGGCCGTTCCTCGCGGTCGGGTTCCTCGGTGCCTACACGACCTACTCCACCTTCATGGTCGAGGCCGACCTGCTCGTCAAGGACGGCCACGGGGCCACAGCCGCCGTCTATCTGATCGTGAGCGCACTGGCCGGTTTCGCGGCGGTCTGGGTCGGAATCGTGGGCGGACGTTTGATCCCCATTGCGCCCCGAAGACGTGGAACGAACCCTGCCTGAAAGGACCAGCCATGATCGAGCTTGAAGGAACGCAACGTCGATTGACCATCTTCATCGGCGAGAGCGACCACCACGGCCACACCCCGTTGGCCACCGAGATCGTGCAGCGCGCTCACGCCGCCGGTGTGGCCGGAGTGACGGTTCTGCGGGGCGTCGAGGGCTACGGGGCGTCCAACCACATCCACACGACGCGCATCCTGTCGTTGTCGGCCGATCTGCCCATGGTGGTCATCATCGTCGATGAGCCGGAGCGGATCGACGCATTCGTACCGCAACTCGAGGAGCTCGTGACCGAGGGCCTCATCATCGCCGATGACGTCCAGGTCATCCGCCACGTCGGCCGCAACCTCGGCGGTGGAACATGACCGTCGTATGGGTCGGGCTGGTGGTGGCTGGCTCGATCGGGGCGCCGACGAGGTTCCTGCTCGACGGGTTCGTGCAGGACCACACGTCCGGCGCCTTCCCGTGGGGCACGTTCGCGATCAACATGACGGGCTCGATCGCGCTCGGGTTGCTCACTGGGGCGGCGCTGTACCACGCATTCCCCACGACGCCGAAGATCATCTTGGGCACCGGGTTCTGTGGCGCCTACACCACCTTCAGCACCTGGACGTTCGAGACGGTCCGGCTACTCGAAGAAGGCGCCCTACGCGAGGCGTGCCTCAACGCCGTCATGAGCCTGCTGATCGGTATCGGCGCAGCCGGCGCCGGGCTCGCCCTCAGCAGCCTGTGAACGCCGACGGTCTCACCCCGGGCGACTGAGACGCAGGAGAAGCGGCTCATGCTCGGCGCAGGACGCACCAGCTGCCCCAGGCGGCGAGGGAGGCGACCCCCATCCAGGCGCCGGGCAGAGCGGCTTCGACGGCCGCGGCCGAGAGGTGGATCGGTGTGTGATCGCCCAGCGTGTTGACCCACACCACGGCCCCGCCCGGGGCGAGCACTCGCTCCACCTCGGAGGCGAACAGCAGGGTGTTGACCAACACCACGGTGTCGGCGGCCCCGTCCCGCACCGGTAGGTGGGCCGAATCGGCTTGGACCCTCGGAGCGGCCCCGGGGGGCGCGAGTCGGAGCATCGCCCCCGAGATGTCCAACGCCACCAGAGCTGCGACCCGGCCGACGAGGCGAGGCGTGGCGACGCCGGTGCCCGAGCCCAGCTCGAGGCACCGACCTCCGAGCGGCCCACCGCGTTCGAACGCGTCGTCGATGGCGTCGAGGGGATCGCCGCTGACCCGATCGTTCCACCCGGGCGCGAGATCGTCGAAGAACCGCTCGACATCGGAGGCCGTTGCCGCCGTCCACGACGTCTCGTCCCCGGCCACCGATTCGGTCAGGCGCCGCATCGGATGATCGGTGTTCTGACCCGCCGGGTTCGGCCCGGGCGGCGGAACCACCGACGGGAGCTCGACGATCACCGCTCAGACCACGTCGAAGGAGAAGATCGTGGCCGACAGGGCGAGGGCCAGGCCCCCCAGGCTCACTCCGAGAGCAACGGCGATGGCGGTGCGCACCCGGCGGTCGGCGGTCAGCGAGCCGAGAACGCCGCTGAGCCCGATGCCCCCGTGGGCCAGAGCGAGCATGAAGAACAACCAGTCGACGATGCGCCAGGTGCTGGAGTGCCAGCGCTCGACGTAGAACGCCACCCCCACCCGCGCCGCGTCGTGCGCCAGCCAGATGGAGGCCAGGTGCAGGGGAAGCAGGATCACCAGCAACCAGGAGCTGATCTGAAGAACGTGCCAACCCCAGCTGCGCACCTCTTCCGCAGGATCGACCGCGTCGGGAGCGGTGGGCGTCACGAGAAGGTGGCCTTCCACCACGGCCAGATCACGACGGCGGCCGCGGGCACGGCCAACGCCCAGGTGAGGAACACCACGCCGATCCGCAGCTGGTCGTCGTGGCGTCCTGCGACGGCGGCCATGCCCACCGCCAGGCGCCGGAGCCCGTCCAGGGTGTGGAAGACGGCGGCCAGGATCACCGCAGAGAGCACGAGCCGGGCGCCGATGCTGCCCATCCCCGCCCCCCATCGGTTGAACTGGTTGCGGTCGTTGATGGACAGCAGCGCTATCGCTTCGACCACGACGTAGACCAAGACGATTGACCCGGCGACTGCCCCCCACCGCACCCGTCGGCCCGACATCAGCGGTCGGCGGGACCGATGCTGGTGGCGCCCCGGAGGTAGGGCCACAACGCCTCGGGGAGCTGGACCGAGCCGTCGGGCTGGCGATGAGTCTCGACCAGCGCCGCCCAGATCCGGGGGACGGCGAGGGCCGAGCCGTTGAGGGTGTGCACCATCTCGGTTCGTTTGGCCCCGGCGGGTCGGTAGCGGATGTTGGCCCGCCGGGCCTGGTAGTCACTGAACCACGACACCGACGAGACCTCGAGCCACCGGTCGACCCCGGGTGAGAACACCTCGACGTCGAAGGACCGGTAGTGCGATTGGCTGAGGTCGCCGGTGCAGATGTCGAGGATGCGGTGCGGGAGCCCCAGCTCACGGACGAGACCGACCGCTCTTGCCAGGATTTCTTCGAGGAGGGCCGGTGCCTGGTCGGGGGTGGCGTAGGCCAGCAGCTCGACCTTGTCGAACTCGTGCACCCGCAGCAGCCCCCGGGTATCGCGCCCGGCCGAGCCAGCCTCGCGCCGGAAGCAGGGCGAGTAGGCCATGAGGCGCCGGGGCAGCTCGTCTTCGTCGAGGATCTCGTCCATGGCCACCGACGTCAGGGGCACCTCGGCGGTGGGGATGGCCCATAGGTCGTCCCGTTCGAGGTGATAGGCATCGTCAGCGAACTTGGGGAGCTGGCCGGTGGCGGTCAACGTGGAGCTGAGCACGAGACTCGGGGGTCGGATCTCCTCGAACAAATCACTGTTGCGGTCGAGGGCGAGCTGACACAGGGCCCGCTGCAGCGTGGCCCCCATGCCGCGGAACAGCACGAACATCGAACCCGAGATCTTGGCCCCTCGCTCGAGATCCAGGATTCCCAGCTCGGAGCCGATGTCCCAATGGGGTACCCGCTGGTGGGCGCCGTAGCCGTCGGGGTCGAAGTCCTCGACGGTGACCACCACGTTGTCGTCCTCCCCCGCGCCATCAGGCGCATCAGGCGACGGGGTGTTGGGGATGCGCAACAGGAGCTGGCGGATCTCACTGGCGACGGCCGCCGTGTCCGCGTCGAGGACCTGCTCACGGGCTCCGAGCTCGCGGCTCTCGACCTGGAGTGCCTCGGCCTCGTCCGCCCGACCGTCGCGCCGCAGCAGGCCGACCTCCTTGGAAAGCTGATTGACCCGCCCGCGCACGACGTCGCGCTCGGCCGCCAGTTCCCGCTGGCGCTCGTCGAGCGCTCGCAGCGCTTCGAGCGGGGCGAGGTTCTCGCCCCGACGGGCCAGGGCAGCAGCCACCGCGTCGTAGTCGGTACGGATCCGGCGGACATCGAGCATGACCAGCAACGTAGCAAGCCCCTCCGCGGCGCCCGACCGGGTTGGGGCGAGAACCCCTCGCGGCGATAGCGTCGGCTGGTGCCTCGCTCTGACCCCGGTCCCGCCATCGAGGTCCGCGAGCTCACCATCCGCTACGGCGACCAGGTTGCCGTCGACGGCATCAACCTGACGGTGGAGCCCGGCCAGGTGCTGGCCCTGTTGGGGCCAAACGGCGCCGGCAAGACGTCCACCGTCGAGACCCTCGAGGGCTACCGCCGGCCTGCTGCCGGTCAGGTCCGGGTGCTGGGTCTCGATCCCATCGCCGATCATGGCGAGCTCACCACCAAGATTGGCGTGATGCTCCAGCAGGGCGGGGTGTACACCGGGGCACGGCCCGACGAGGTGCTGCGCCTGTTTGCTTCGTACTACGACGACCCGGCCGACCCCGAGGAACTACTCGAGCGGGTCGGGCTGACCGATCACCGGCAATCCCCGTGGAAGACGCTGTCGGGCGGCGAGCAGCAGCGGCTCTCGTTGGCGCTGGCGCTGGTGGGGCGGCCCCAGGTCGCCTTCCTGGACGAGCCCACCGCCGGCATCGATCCGAGCGGTCGCCAGCTCATCCGTCGAGTGATCGCCGAGCTGCGTCAGCAGGGAGTCACCGTCCTGCTCACCACCCATGATCTCGACGAGGCCGAGAGGCTCGCTGATCAGGTGGCCATCATCGACCACGGCCGAGTCCTGGCCGTGGGGTCGCCGGCCGAGCTCATGGCCGACGGCGACCACCACGAGATCCGCTTCGGTGCCGCCGCCGGCCTTGACACGGCGGGGCTCGCCACGCACCTGGGTCTGGTCGTCGTCGAGGTGGCCCC
>DHIQ01000236.1 GCA_002403895.1 Candidatus Neomicrothrix sp. UBA4742 | reverse complement strand
CGCGATAACCCCGTGGAACCACCCGACCCTGATCGCCAGCAAGAAGATCGCGCCGGCGCTGGCATTCGGCAACACCGTTGTCGTGAAACCGTCGGAGCTGGCGCCGCTGGGGGTGCTGGAGCTGGGGCGCCTGGCGCAGGAGGCGGGGCTGCCCCCGGGGGTCCTGAACATCATCACCGGCGGCCGCGAGGCCGGCGAGGCGCTGGTCGCCGACCCGCGCGTGGCGCGCATCGACCTGACCGGCTCGACCCGGACCGGGGTGGCGGTCGCGGCAGCGGCGGCGACGTCGGTGAAGCGGGTCGGGCTCGAGCTTGGCGGCGCCGCCAGCACGCTGGTGTTCGCGGACACGGACATCGACCGCTGCGTCCGCGGCGCGGTCTTCGCGGCGATGGTCGCCCAGGGNNCAATCCTGCGTCTCGGCGGCGCGGGTCCTCGTCGACCGATCGATCGCCAGGGAGTTCGCCGACCGCGTCGCCACCATGGTCGCCGGGTTGCGCGTCGGCGACCCGCTGGAGCAGACGACCCAGGTGGGCCCGGTGATCACCCCGGGTGCGGCGGCGCGGGTGAGGGCCTACGTGCAGTTGGCGCGCGACGGCGGGGCCGAGGTATTGGCGGGGGGGGGAGCGGGACCTGGCCTTGGCGGCCGGCTGCGCCCCGACGGATTCCACCAGCCCACCGTTCTCTGGCGCGGCGAGCCGGACCCGGAGGTCTTCGCAGAGGAGGTCTTCGGACCGGTGCTCACCGTGATCCCGTTTGGGGACGAGCGCGACGCCGTGGCCATCGCCAACAACATCCCGTTCGGTCTCGGCGCCGGCATCTGGACCAGGGACGTCTCGCGCGCGCACCGCGTCGCCGAGGCCCTGCGCGCCGGGATTATCTGGATCAACGACTACCACCGCAACGACCCCGCGTCGCCGTGGGGCGGCTTCGGCATGTCGGGTTACGGGCGCGAGAACGGATTCCAGGCGGTGGAGATGTTCACCGAGGTCAAGAGCGTCTGGGTGGGCCTGGAGGAGCGGCCCATGGACTGGTACGACGAGGACGCCGGGCAGCGCCTGAACTAATGGGGGGATGAACCCCCGTCCACTCGGCCTTCCTCTCCCAGTCGTACTAACTGGTGGGAGACTGAACTTGGCCTGGTAGGCGTGGCCGGGTGGACCTTGTCCTCGCGTGGCTCGCAGACCACTGGCAGCGCGTCCGGTGGCAGGGTTCAGTCGAGCCGGTCGATGTCGGCGAAGCCCGCGCTGGCCTCGTCCAGGAGCCGGGTGATGCCGTCCATCGTCGCCTGTCCCCAGGCGCCCGTCTGCAAACATGTTGGCGTCTGCCACAGTACGAGCTCAGCGGCCATTCCGTCCAACGCTAAGTGTGGATGGGGCTATCATCCGCAGGAATGGAGCTGAGGGACCTCAACGCGTTCGTGACGGTGGTCGACACGGGCGGCTTCTCGCGGGCCGCGGACCGTCTGCACCTCGTCCAATCCGCGGTTTCAATGGCCGTCAAGCGCCTTGAACGCGAGGTTGACCTCGTGCTGCTGGAGCGGCGCCCAAGGGGGGCCAGGCCCACCCGCGCCGGTGCGGCGCTCGCCGACCACGGGCGGATCATCCTCAACTCCGTCGAGCGCGCTCGCCAGGACATGAAGGCGTTTCGAGGCCTCTCCAAGGGCGCCGTCAGCATCGGCTTTCTTCCCACGGCCACCCCGCTGCTGCTGGCCTCCCTGCTGCGCCGGTTGCGCGAGCTGCACCCGGGGCTCGAGGTCCATGTCGAGGAGTCGAACACCCGCGAGTTGGTCGACGGGGTGCGGCTCGGCGAGCTCGACCTCGCCGTGCTTCTCCTCCCCGCGGCGACTGAGGACCTGACCGTCGTCGAGATGGGCCAGGTGGAGCTCGCCGTCGCGGTTCCCCCTGACCACCGCCTCGCCAACCGCCGGAAACTGCGGCTGTCAACCCTGGCCAACGAGCCGTGGATCAGCTTCCCGGACCCCAACCCCGGCCGCCGGTGGTTGGAAGATGCATGTTCAACTGCGGGCTTCCGCCCCCGGGTGGTAACCGAGGTGGAGACGCTGGCCCAGCTCAAGATCTTCGTCGAGGCCGGCGCCGGCATCGGGATGCTGCCACCGCGCGCGGCCACCGCCGAGAGTCGCGCGGGCCTGTTGCACCTGTTGGCGATGACCCCGCCGACCCAGGTTGGGATCGGGTATGCCTACGATCCGCGGCAGCTCAGCCATGCCGTGATGGCCCTACGCGACGCCCTGGAGGGCCAGGCCCCGCTCTGACCGACGGCTAGTGGACCGACATTGCGCCGGCGGGGATTGCCGACACTTCCCCGTGGGGTTCGATGCTCCAGCTCTTGGCCATCCGATTCCCGCCCATCGTGAGCATGAAAAAGGCCGCCAGCTCGATGATCTCCGAGCGCGTGTACTGCTGGTCGAGCTCCGCGTAGACCTCCGCGTCCCGGCCGTCGTCCAGGGTCAACGTTCGGGCGTAGTGAAGGGCGGCCCTGGTACGCGGGTCCGGGTGCTCCCAGTGCGGTAGGGCACAGGCGATCTTCTCCTCGTCGGTGATGCCCGCGGACGGGGATGTCTGCCTGGAACAGAATTCACAACCGATCATTTGCGCGATCTGGATCCTGCAGAGCTCCTTGATCCGGTGGGGTACGTTGCCGCCGCGGTGCAGCATGTCCCAGTAGCGCGCGAACTCCTTCGCCACGTCGGGGTTGTTGCCCATGGTCCGGTACCACGAGGGCGGCGGACTTTCGGTCACCGCTGCGCTCTCGATGACCGCGCGCAACTCCGGGTCAGAGATCTCGTCGTCCGACAGCTGGGGCACGTTGGGTTTGAACGTCACTGTACTCATGATCCCCACTGTACCCCGCTGATGCCATGGGTACCAATGATCTTTTAGTATTTGGCCATCACCATCAGAGATGGGCCGTGTCGATCGGCCGGAACTTCGCTACCGCTGAACCCGCTCTTAGACTAGGGCTCACCTATGCCCGACAAAATCATTGGCCTGGCCGAGATCGTGCTGCGGAGCCGCGACCTGGAGCGTAGCCTGGCATTCTACGTTGACGACCCCGATGGTAATGAGGTCGAGGTCATCTCACCGCGCGCCGTGAACCCTCCCGCTTGAGCGGCGGCTTGCGGGCAAGCATCGTCGGCGGCTCGCTCGGGGGGCTCACCGCCGCCGTGTTGCTCCGCGACCTGGGGTGGGAGGTCCAGGTCCATGAGCGGTCTCCCGCCGCGCTGCAGAGCCGGGGCGCCGGCATCGTGGTGCATCCGGTCGCGGTGCGTTACCTGGTGGACAACAACATTGCGCCGCTTGACGCGGTCAGCGTCGGCGCTGACCGCCTGGTCTACGTCGACCGCGAGGGCACGCCCGTCTTCATCGAGGACGCGCCCTTCCACTTCACCGCGTGGAACACGCTGTACCGGGCGCTGCGCGGCCACCTGGACGGTGACCGCTATCACCTGGGCGAGGCGCTGGTGGGTTTCGAACAGGACGCCGACGGCGTCGACATCCGATTCGCCAATGGCAGCACCGAGCGCTGTGACCTCCTGGTCTGTGCCGACGGCACCTCGTCGACGGCGAGGTCGCTGCTCCTCCCGGCTGTCCAACCCGTCTACTCCGGGTATGTCGGCTGGCGCGGAACCGTCAGTGACTCGGCGGTTTCCCGGGAAACACGCGAGGCGTTTCGACAGACGATCATCTATCACGTCATGCCCGCCAGCCACATCCTCGAATACCCCATCCCCGCACCGGATGGCGGCGTCGCGCCGGGCACGCGGGCGCTCAACTTCGTATGGTATCGGAACGTCTCGGAAGGCGCGGCGCTGGACCATGTCATGACCGACCGCGACGGCAACCGGCGGGCGCGCTCGGTGCCCCCGGGCGAGGTTCGCGAGGATGTCCTCAAGGAGCTCCGCGACGCGTCCGCGGAGCTGCCGCCGGTGCTGCGTGAGGTGGTGGAGATGTCCAGCAACCCCTTCATCCAACCGGTGATGGATGTCGAGGTTCCGCGCATGGCGTTCGGCCGTGTCTGCCTGATGGGGGACGCCGCCTTCACCGCCCGTCCGCACGCCGCCGCGGGTACGGCCAAGGCGGCCGCCGACGCGTGGGCCCTGGCCACCGCGCTGGAGGGCAACGGCGCAGATGTCGCCGCGGCCCTGCGGGAGTGGGAGCCGGGACAGCTCGCGCTGGGGAGTGAGCTGGTGAAACGTAACCGGCGGATGGGGGAGAGGTCACAGTTCCTCGGCACCTGGTATCCCGAGGACACCAGCCTGCGCTTCGGGCTGCTGGGCCCGGGGAACTGAGGAGGAACTCATGGCCGCGATCGACGTGAACCACGTCAGCGTCAGCGCCCGGGACCTGGAGGAGTCATTGCGCTTCTACGAGGAGATGTTCGGCGTTGAGCGGATCCCGACACCAAGGTTCGCCATCCCCGTCCAGTGGACGCGGATCGGGTCTCGCCAGCTCCACCTCTTCGAAGCACCGCAATCGACAGCGCCCTTCGCCCACCATTTCGCGATCACCGTCGACGACTTCGACTGCGTTTTCGCCAAGGCGCGGGCGCGGGGGGCGTTCGACACCGAGGCGTTTGGTCACCACATCTACGAGCTCCCCGGCGGCGAGGGACAGATGTACCTGCGCGATCCGGCCGGCAACCTGGTCGAGGTCAACTGTTCGAGCGTGGCGGGGGCGGGACCGTTGGTCAAGGCGGAGATCAGGAGGCTCGCGGATGACCGCCCGCAGAGCGAGGAGAACCTGCGCGCCCGGCTTTTCCTGGGCGGCGCGCCTGAAAACTAGGGCCTTCATGCAGCGCGATTGCTAATCCCGTTCGGGGGAGGCTGAATGCTCACCGCCCGTCGCACCCGGCAGGTCCTCTTCGTGGTCCTGTTGCTCTCCACGGCCGAGCGGGTGACACCCGCGCTGGCCGCGGGGATCATCCGGGAGCACCTCCGGTTGACCAGCTCGGAGTTCGGCATCCTCGCCGGGATGGCAGCCTTTGGGTTTGGTCTCGCGCAGTTCCCCGGCGGCTACCTCGCCGACGTCCACGGAGCGCTGCGCGTGGTGCGTTACGGGGCGCTGAGCTCGGCTGCCTTTGCCGTCGTGTTCCTTGTGGCGCCCAACTACCCGGTCGCGCTGCTTGGCCGCGCGGGGTTCGGAGTCTCCGATTCGCTGGTGTTCATCGGGATGATGCGCCTGGCCGTCGACAGCCGTGGCGGGGGGTCGTCCGAGATCGGCAAGGTGCAGGCCGCGGTGGGCGTGGCGTTCGCGGGCGCCGCCCTGGCGGGCCTGGGCCTCACCGGTACCACCTTCCCGCTCGTGTTCGGGGCGCTGGCCCTGGTCCAGGCGGGACTGGCCTTCAGCGTGAGGGCCCCACAGGTTGGCCAGGGCACGCGCCGCGCCGCGGCGGCGGGATGGCGTGAGATCGTGGAAATCGCCACCAGCCGC
>DHIQ01000234.1:27348-27643 GCA_002403895.1 Candidatus Neomicrothrix sp. UBA4742 | reverse complement strand
GCGTCCGGACCCAACGGGATGACGCCCCCACCCCCACTGCTCTAACCTCGGCTGCACCGCCTGTCGCTCCGGCGGCCGCCTTCCCCCGAATTCCTTCCCCGTCACAACGTCTGGCGCGTCAGGAGGAACGGGTTGATGGGAACTCGCAGTCGGTCGGCCGCATCGAGATCGAGACCGCTCGGGCGGCGGCCCGGGTGGTGGAGAGGGTCGCGATCGCGTGTCGTCCGCTGGCTCCTGGCCCTGGTGCTGGCTCTCGGGGCCGCCACCCTCGTCGCCGGCCAGCGGCGTGACGCAT
>DHIQ01000234.1:26657-27194 GCA_002403895.1 Candidatus Neomicrothrix sp. UBA4742 | reverse complement strand
AGCCGGGCTCGGCTCGCGCCGCGCCGTCGCCGTCGCCCGCCACGACCTCGAACCGGGCCAGGCCATCGCCGCCGACGACGTCATCACCCGCCAGCTCCCGCTGCTGGCCATCCCCTCGGGAGCGATGGACCGCGACGTCATCGGCCGGGTGGTCACGGCCCGGATCGTGGCCGGCGAGGTGATGAATCAGGCCCGCCTGGCTCCCGATGGTCTCTCGGGGATGGCGGCGCTCGTCCCACCCGGGTGTCGGGGCGTGTCCGTGCCTCGCCCCAGCGACGGCTCCGGGTTGGCGGTCCAGATCGGTGACGTCGTCGACGTCCTCGCCGCGGAGGACAACGGCACGGGCGACGACCCCTCACTGGCGGCTGAGGGCGCCATCGTGATCGACGTCGACGACGGCGCCGTCACCCTCGCCGTGCGGACGGGCGAGGCCCGGGGTGTCGCCGCTGCGGTCGGCCGCGGCGTCCCGGTGCTGGCCCTGGCAGGTCTGACCACCACGCCGTGACCGGCCGGGACCACCGCTTGGCGCACGACCGC
>DHIQ01000234.1:25372-26392 GCA_002403895.1 Candidatus Neomicrothrix sp. UBA4742 | reverse complement strand
CCCGCTGAGGGCGACGTCGCCGATCACCAGGGTGACGGAACCGGTCCCACTGGGCAGCCATTCCAGGTCGGCGCCGACCGCCTCGATGCCCAGCAGCAACCGCTGGAGGGTGGAGGCAATGGTGACCTCCCGCACCGGCTCGGCCAGTTGGCCGTTGCGGATCATGATCCCCTCGGCCCCGACGGAGAAGTCGCCACTGACGGCATTGACGCCCGAGTGAAAGCCACTCATGGAGTCGACCAATAGGCCCAACTCGACGCCGGCCACGACTTCCTCGTGGGTTCCCGACCCGGGGCGCACCGACAGCGCCTGGCACCCCACCCCGGGGGTGGACCGATAGCTACGCATAGCTGAGCCGGTCGAGCTGACCCCGGCCCGACGGGCGGTGTAGGTGTTGTGAAGGAACTGCCGTAGTTCGCCGTCCACGATCAACTCGTTGGGGCGACAGGCCAGACCCTCGCCGTCGTGGCTGTCGGCGGCCAGCGAGGCCGGGTTGGTCGGATCGTCCACCAGGGTCAGGAGCGGCGAGGCGATGGCCTCACCCAGGCGCCCACCGAACGGGGAGCGGCCCTTGAGCACCCGCTCGCCGCTCAGGGTGCCACCGGCCAAACCGATGACGGCGGCCGCCACCCGCGGCTCGAGCACGATGGCCAGGCGCTGGGACGGCACCGGTTTGGCCCCGAACAGCCGAACCGCTTTGGCCACCGCGTCCTGCGCCGCCACCTCGATGTCGAGTTCGTCGGGCTCTCGACCGACGTCGATGCCCCCGCCCATCTTGGTCTCGGTGCCGTCGTCGGCCAGGGCGCTCACCGACAGCCAGCATGAGGTGGCCCGCCCATAGACGGCCACCCCGGTGCTCGATGCCACCGCACCCTCTCCGGCTGAGTCGGCGTAGACGGCGGTACGCACCCCGGTCACCCGGGGGTCACGACCGAGCACCGCCTGTTCGAGGGCAATGGCCAGAGCGACCTTGCGTTCGGGCGCGAACGTGGCCAGCGCGTCGCGCCACAGGTCCTGGTC
>DHIQ01000234.1:14341-25114 GCA_002403895.1 Candidatus Neomicrothrix sp. UBA4742 | reverse complement strand
TCGTCGAACGTACCGGCGTGAGCGAATCCCTGGCGGTGGTCGCGAATGACGCGAATGCCAACCCCGAACGACTCGGCCGACGTGAGGGACTCCACCTCGCCGCGGTAGGCCTTGACCTGAGTGGACACGCCACGGGCGACGTAGGCCTCGACCTGCTCGCCATCACGGGCCAGGCCGGCCACCCGCCGAGCCAGTGCTAGTAGCTCCCCATCAAACACCGGAGATGGTGACCTCGTCGATCACCAGGCTCACACCGGACGCACTCATGGGAAGCCACTGCAGATCGTTGCCGACCGCCTGCACGTCCTTGAGCATCTTCTGCAGGGTCGAGGCGATGGTGAACTCCCGCACCGGCTCAGCCAGCTCGCCGCCCCGGATGCGTAGTCCTTCGGCCCCGGTGGAGAAGTCGCCGCTGATGGGATTCACGCCCGAGTGGAGCCCGGCCACGTCTTGGATCAACAGGCCCTCGCCGAGCCCGGCGACCAGTTCCGCCTGGGTCGCGGAGCCCGGCGCCAGCGAGGTCGCCATGCACCCTACGCCGGGAGTGCTCTTGAACCCGCCCCGCACGGCTGACCCGGTCGAGCGCGTACCGGCGCGGCGAGCGGTGTAGGCGTTCTGCACGAACAGCTTCAGCACCCCTTGGTCGATGAGCACGTTGCGGCGGGTGGCGAGCCCCTCGCCGTCGGTTTCGGTGGCGGTGAAGGCGGAAGGGTTCGTGGGATCGTCGACCAGCGTGAGGAGCGGCGAGGCGACCTCTTCGCCGAGGCGCTCAGCGAACAACGACCGACCCTTGAGGACCGACTCACCGTTGAGAGTGAAGGCCAGGATCCCGAGGAACTGGGCCGTGACCCACGGGTCGAGCACGACCGTGAGCCGCTCGCTCTCCGGTTTGACCGACCCCAGCATGCGGGTGGCCCGCTGGGCGGCTTCGGCGGCCGCCGTGGCCACGTCCAACTCGTTGGGGTCACGCCCCACCGAGAAGCCGAACCCCGTCTGGGTCTCGTCGTTCTCCACCGCCATGGCGTACGTCATGACGTAGCACGCCGTCTCCCGCCCCAGGGTGCGGATGCCGGTGGTCGACACGATCGCCCCCTCGGCCATGACGTCGACGTACTCGGCCGACTCGATACCCGAGATCCTCGAGTCGGCAGCCATCACTGCTCGCTCGAGCTCCACCGCCAGTTCGACCTTGCGGTCGGTGGGGAAGCTCTCCAGCGCCTCGCTGAAAAGGTCCAGATCGGCCACCGCCACCCCGTCGGGCTCGGCCAGCCCCACGAACTCGTCGGGGGTGGCGAACCCGGCGTTGTCACGCGCTTCGGCCAACGTCTCAGCCAGCACGTCGTCATCGAACGTGGCGGCATAGGCGAAACCTTGGCGGCCTTCGGCGATGACCCGGATGCCGACGCCCTGGGACTGCGCCGACGACAGCGACTCGATCTCGCCCTCATAGGCCTTGATCTCGGTGTCACGGCCACGCGACACCACCGCTTCGACCTGCTCACCGTGGCGAGCCATGGCGACGACCCGATCGCCTATCTCCAGAAGATCCATGCACGCTCGCTCTCTAGGCTGCGTAGCCGCCAGGCGCAGCAGCTCGATCGATGACACTCGGATGCCGAAGGCGGCCCGGCGGATTATCGCCGGGCCGGGAGATCTATGCGGCGGTTCCACCGATGGTGAGGCTGGAGACCCGCAGAGTGGGGACGCCGTCGCCGACGGGGACACCCTGGCCGTCCTTGCCACACGTCCCCGGCGGGCCCATGGCGAAGTCGTTGCCCAACGCGTCGATGCGGGTGAGCACCTCCGGACCGTTGCCGATGAGGTTGCCCTCGCGCAGCGGCTCGGTGATCTCACCGTTCTCGATCAGGTAGGCCTCCGTCATGCCGAATACGAAGTCGCCGGTGGCGGTGTTGACCTGGCCGCCGCCGAGGTGCTTCACGTACACCCCCTTGTCGGTGGAGGCAATGATCTCCGCCGGGTCATCGGGGCCGTTGAGCAAGTAGGTGTTCGTCATGCGGACCATGGGGAGGTACTGGTAGCTCTGGCGCCGGCCGTTGCCCGAACTCTGGCGACCCTCCTTGCGGGCCCGCAGGAGATCCCACATGTAATCGGTGAGCACGCCGTCCTGGATGAGCACATTGCGCTGGGCGGCGTGGCCCTCGTCGTCGATGGCGAAGCAGCCCCACTCGCCGCCCATGGTGCCGTCGTCGACAATGGTCACCGTCGGGCTGGCCACCAGCTCGCCCACCCGGCCCTTGAACACCGACGCGCTCTTGCCCACGAGGTCGGCCTCGAGCCCGTGACCGCACGCCTCGTGGAACAGCACCCCACCGCCGCCGGAGCCGATGACCACCGGCATCTGGCCGCTGGGGGCCGGTCGAGCGTTGAGTTTGGTGAGGGCCCGATCGGCGGCGCGGCGGGCGAGATCCTCGACGTCGTAGCGATCGAACAGCTCGAAGCCGACCGTGTGGCCCACGCTCTCGCGCCCCGTCTGCATGCCGGTGTCGCCCGTCGCCACGCATGACACCGCGAAGAAGGTCTTGACCTGGTCGTCGCCGGCCAGCAGCCCATCGCTGTTGGCCACCAGGATCCGACGCCGGCTGTCGCCGTAGCTGGCCGACACCTGGCTGATCGCGCCGCCTTGGGCCCGTGCCGTCTCGTTGGCCCGGGTGAGCAACTCGACTTTGCGGGCCTTGGGCACATCGCCGGGAAGGATCTCCACCACGTTGGGCACGGGGGCGTCCTGACGGGTGAGAACAATGGTGCGGGTGCCACCTCCGCCGCTGCGTGCAGCCGCCGCCGCCGCTTCGGCCGCCGCCGACAACCCGGCTTCGGTGAGATCGGCAGTGTGAGCGAACCCGGTGGTGTCACCCACGACGACGCGAATGCCGGCGCCGCGGTCACGTCCCGACGTGAGTTCCTCGACCCTGCCGTCGTCGAGGACGGCGGAGGACGAGCGCTTGTCCTCGACGAAGACCTCGGCGAAGTCGCCACCCGTGCGTAGGGCGGTGCCGAGCACCCGGCTGATGACGGACTCTTCGATCACGCGTTGGCCTCTCTGAGTGGGCGCCTGGCACAAGCCGACCTGGGCGCGGGGGCGCCCAGGCGCATTGGCCGGACGGGTAGGGAGATGTTTATGGTAACCCGGTGCCCGTTAGAATTGGACTGAGCGCCACCGTCGAGTTCGTCGTCACCGAGGCCGACACGGCAATCGCTATGCGGTCGGGCTCTGTGCCCGTCCTGGCCACCCCGAGGCTCGTCGCCCGGTGTGAGGAAGCGTCGATCGCCGCCATCGAGGGTCGCCTGGGCCCCAACGAGACCACCGTGGGGGCAAAGGTTCGGATCGAGCATCTGGCACCGACCGCGGTCGGGCACACCGTGCAGGCGGAAGCCACGGTCGAGAAGGTCAAGGGTCGTCGGATCACCTTCACGGTGTCGGCCCGCGACGAGCGCGGTCTGGTGGTGGTTGGTCGGGTCACCCGGGTCGTGGTCGACGTCGAGCGGTTCTTGGACAAGGCCCGCTAAGACCGCCCGGGCGCCTGACCGAGCCGTTGGTGCAGGAAGTGATGGGTGTCGGCCAGCGTGGTGCATTCCAGTTCGAGCTCGGACGGCAACTCGAACCCTGGACACCACTGGTCGAGCGTGACGTAGAGCCGGTAGAAATCGAGCGAGTCGGCACACACCTCGCCGCACAGCAACGAGTCGGGGCGGAGGGTGTCGGGCGCCAACTCGAGGCCGGCAGCGACCACAGCCGCGAAGTCGGCGAAACAAGGCGGTCCGGGCGGTCCGGCCGCTGAGTTCCCGTCGGAGCCACTCATCGGGCACCCCCAGGAACCACCACGGTGAGCACCCGGTCAGCGGGGGCCGCCTCCCCCTCCGGGGGCATCAGGCGCCCTCGCCAGCGCTCCCAGGTGTCGCGGTACAACGCCAGGTAGTGGAGATCCCAATGACGCCCACCGACGAAGGCGTGCTCGCGCAGGCGACCCTCCTCCACCAGCAACGGACCGAGCACGGCTCCGAGGTTGGACAGGTTGAACCCCAAGGTCTCGCCGTAGAGCTTGCGGAACGGCCAGTGGGTGAACAGGTGGTCGGTGAGCAGGACGACTCCCTCGACCAGACCCGGGCCGCGGTCGGCCGGGTCGAACCGGGCGAACCCGACCGAGCAGGTCCCCGAGCGAAGGTCCGCGTTGTAAGCCGACACCAGGCCGACGAGCCGCCGGTCATCATTGGCCACCACGAGGTACTGGACCAGCACGCCCGCCCACAACGTCTGGGCGAACTGCTCGGGCCCGGGGGTGGCCCCGCCGTGACGCCAGCGCACGCCGAGGGTGTCGTCAAGCTCGGCCATCCGAATGGCGTCGTAGTCGACTGGGCGGATGGGTCGCAGGGTGACCCAGCGACCGGTTGTGCGTTGCACGGGTGGCGCCGAAGGGCCGGATTCTGGTGCGGGCATAGGGCTGTCCTCCTTGGTTCACTGGTCTCGGGAACTACGCCGACCGGCCCCGGGCTCGGTGGCGGTCGGGTACGGATCGACGACGAGCCGCCGGAGAGCGAGCCCGGCGAGGATCGCCAGCCACGCCCCGCCGGACGCCAGCCGAACCACGACCGGGATCGAGGCGGCGAACTGGGCCGAGCTGAACGACTCGACATCGAAGGGCCACAGGGCCGCCCACGGCATGCACCAGAAGACGGGTCGCAGGGCAGGGACGAAGTAGACGAACGACGCCACCACGCCGGTGACGAGGAAGCTCACGACGAGCACGAGCAGCGAACGCACGGGCGTCACCGCGGCGGTGGCCACCAAGACCGCAAGCACCCAGCCCACGACGAGCACGGTTGCCGCGGCCACGACCCCCGAGAGGGCGGGCGCGCTACGCAGACCAGACGCGAAGCCGTCGGACGACCGGAGGCCTGACCCGAGGCCGGACACCACCCCGGCGAGAGCTCCCACCGTCAGCAACGCCAGGCTCGCCTCCGCGGTCGTTACGGTCCGCGCCACCAGGCGCACCGGCGCGTTGACACCGGCGGTGTGCAGGGCCGAGGCGAGCTGGGTCCGATCGTCGTCGGCGATGAGGGTCGCCATCACGGGCGTCACGAGCAGGGGGCTGAGAAACGCAACGGTCACCAGCCCGAGCACGGCCGAGGCAGCCAGCCCGGGCGACGGGTCACCGACGAACGCCGCGGGGGCAACGCCTCCCAACGCTCCCGCCACCCAGGCGCCGGCGGCGGCGATCCACCACCGCCGCGCTCGGCGGCTCGGGAGCCGCAGCGCCCGCCGCACCACCGGCCACGACGAACCAAATCTGGAGCCGAATCTCTCCAGGGGGTGGATTCGGCTCCAGATCTCGGGGAAGGGGCCAGAGCGGTCACCCCGGGGAGCGACCGTCCCGGGGCCGCATCGACGGGTCAGGAGCCGGGTCACGAGCCACCCCCCCGGACGTGGCCCTGCACCGCCACCGGCCCTTCGACTCCGTCCACCCGCCAGTGACCGTCAGGCCCCGTCACGAGCGCCACGCGTAGTCCGTAGACGGTAAAGGCGGTGACCCCGGACGTGATGGGTTCGTCGAAGTCGAGCCGGACTTCGACCAGGTCGGGGGCGCGCATCGACGAGACCGGTTGGCGTTCGACGCGCGACGCCCGGCGCACGGCGTCGGCCACCTCGGGGCTGATCGCCTGCGAACGGTTCACGAGGGCGGCATCGACGTCGCCGCCGGCCCGGAGATCGTCGAGCGCCCGATCGACGACCTGGTCCGACGCCCAACCGGCTCGGTGAGCATCCCGCCAGGAGCGCTGCCACCGCCAGGGCAGGCCCCGGGCGATGGCGGGTGACGCCAGCGCCCCGAAGGTCATCGTGGAGGCGACGAGCACGATGACGACCAATGACACGACGGCGACCGAAGCGCCGCCCATGGTGGCGATGCTCGTTCGTCGTGGCGTCGAGCGACTTCTGGTGGCAACCGTTCCCGACCTGGCGCGGGGCAGGGCCACCATGACGCCGAGGAGGATCCACACCGCCAGGACGAGGGCGGAAAGCCCGACCGAGGCGGGACGCTCGAAACCGGGAGCGGCGAGACCACCATTGGCGAGAGTGACGGCGCGCAGCGCGCCCACCGGCGACCGGGACAACACGCCGACGACAGCAGGCACTCGGACCACCAGTGCGGCGCCTTGCTCGAGGTAGGGGGCGGTGAACCCCACCACGATCACCGCGGCGATGTCATCACGTCCGGCCAGCCACCCGACCAACGCCGCCAGCCCTCCGGCCAGGGCGATGGCGAGCGCCAGCCGCAGATCGACGACGAGCGCACGGACAGGTGGTCCCACCGCTCCGGCGTCGGCCCACCAAGACCCGCCGTTGGCCATCGCTCGCACCATCCCGCCGATCGCGCACCCTGCGCCGAACGCGGCCAGCACGATGAGTCCCAGCACCGCACCGGCGGTCACCACGCTCGACACGAGCGTGGAGCGGGCCACCCCCGCCATGCGCACCGCCTCGTCCACCCGACGTTCGCGGAACGTAGAACCCATCAGCGCCGAAGCCAGGGCAACCGGGACCAGCCCGGCGTCGAGCAGATGGACCGAGGCATGGCGCCAGCCACCGAGGACCCCACCCAGGCCGAACGACGTCCCTGGCGACCAGGCGTACCAGCACCCCAGCGCCGCCATGACGAGCAGCAACGCCCGGGTCATGGGACGGGCCAGGGCGGCGTGGACCAGGCTCCTCGGTTTCATCCGCACCTACCGTGCTCGACGGCCACCCGCCGGGCATCGAGTGCGCCGAGGAACGCGTCATCGTGACTGGCGATCACGGCCGCACCTCCACTTTCCACGTGGTCGGCGAGCACCTCGACGAGCCACCCGGTGGCCGCGGGATCGAGGGCAACGGTGGGCTCGTCGAGGATCAAGAGCGGGGGCGAGTGGAGTTGCGCTCGGGCGATGGCCAAGCGTTGACGCATCCCTCGGGAGTACTGACGAACGGCCTGGTCGGCGGCCGGCGTGAGCCCGACGTCGTCGAGTTGGGCATCGACGGTCACCCCATCCACCCCGTGGACCTCGGCGAAGATGGTCAGGTTGTCGCGCCCTGACAGCCACGGCAGCCAGCCATCGGCTTCGAAAACTGCCCCCACTCGGTGCGGCGGGTGCCAGGGGTCGACCGGGCGACCGTGGACCCGAGACGATCCGGTGGTGGCCGGATCGAGGCCCAGGGCGAGCCGGAGCAGCGTCGTCTTGCCCGACCCGTTCGGTCCGACGAGGCCGACGAGCTCACCAGCGCTCACGCGCAGGTCGAATGGACCGATCGACCGCCGACGGGTGGCGATACGCATGCCCTCGACGCGCAGCATCGTCTCGCTGGTCGTGTCGACCTCGTCGGTCGTCGCTGTCGTTTCGGTCGTCATGGACGCTCCTGTCGGTTCACATGGCCATCGGCGTCGGCTGACCACAGGCCGCCACAGTCGTCGAAAGCGACGGCGCTGGCGGGCGGGAGAAGCAACCGGCTGGTTCCATCGACCAAGACGGCCGCTTCCCCGCTGCCCGCCACCACCGCTCGCCGGGACCCGGCGTCGAGGGCCACCGAGGCGGTGATTGTCGCTACCCGTTCGGTGGCTTGAGCATCGACGGCGCCAGTGGGGCCAAGCCACACCAGGCGGACCACCGTCCTCGTGAGGTCGCCGTCTTCACCGTTGGCGGCGTTGGCCAGCACGACGCCGGAGGGGCCGACCGCGCACGAGTCGAAGACGCCCCGCACGGTGGCGTCAAACGCCGGACCAGCGTCGGTGTGATGGACCACGACCCGGGTGGTTCCATCGGCACCGGGACCGCCCCAAGCCAGGAAGTAGGCCACGGTGTTGCCGTCGGTGACCTGGCACGGAAGCGGTCGGGCAGTGGGCGGGTCAAGCGCCACGGTCTCGGCGGTCTCACCGATTGGGCTCACATGCAGGAGCTGGAACTCCCCCTGCGCCAGCGCGTCGGCGGAGGCCTGCATGATGGTCACGGCGCCACCGTCAACCGCCGGAGTGACCGCCACGAGAGGTTGACCGAGCCGGGCACCGGCGGAGGTGCCCGACTCGATCAGACCGGTGCTGGTGGCGGCGAAGAACGTGACCCGACCTGCCGAGGCCAGCGAGGCGAGCACCACACCCACCGGCGAGCTGGTCCTGACCAACAATGGCCCCAGCACCGAGGGTGGGGCGGCGGCGTCACCCGTGGCGCTGATGGCCGAAACGGTGCCGTCGGCGTGGCGCACCACCGCAGCGGGGCATGGTCCGCAGGCGAGGTACTCCCCGTCGGCGAAGTCGCGCTCCCACCGGGTGTGCCCCGCGGCGTCGACGGCCCAGGCGTGGACCGGTTGGCCGACCCGGAACACGATGGCACCCTGCGCGCCCACCGAGCCGAAGGCCAGTCGAGACGAGACCGGAGCGTCGGCGATGTCGACGGCGTCCACCCGACCCGCGGGCGGCAGCGAAATGACGTCCCATTGGGTGAGGGCGGCCAGCGCCAACACGGGCAGGGCGAGCATTACCAGCGGCCGGGACCGCCCGGCGCGGCGGGCGGGAGCGCCGAGGCGTCTCCGATCGTCGGGCGGCCCAGCCACTGGTCAGACCGTTCCGGTCGCGGCGTCGCAGTGCGGGTCAGGCACCGAAGGCACGTCGAAGGCGGCGTGGAACTTCACCTTGGTGTAGCCCCAGTAGGACTTGGCGCCTTTCCAGTTGTACTCGTGGAGCCAACTGCCGATGCTGCCGTGGTTGTCAGGTGAGGCCCACGGCGTGCGGAGGCCGCTGTCGTAGCCGCTCGAGAAGCTGACGACCTCGTCGCTGGAGCCGCCGGACGACAGGCTGGGGTCGACCCAGTACTTGTAGTCGTAGTGGTCCCAGATGTACTTGCCCGTACCCTGCTCGATACTCCCGACGATGGCGGCCTGGAACGAGCGGTAGTACAGCTGCGTGCCGCCCGGTGCGGTGCTGAGCACCGAGCACTGGCCGGTGTAGTACGTCTCGGCCTGGGCTGCGGGGCCGACCCCCAAGGTGGCGGCGGCGGTCATCAGCCCCGCAACCCCGAGACCAACCCGTCGGGCGCGCCGCGACGCAAGACCCGACCCGGATGAGGGAGGTCCAGGTACCTGGACCAGATGGCTACGGGACCCGCTTGTGTCAGGCGGGCTCCCCGGAGGTGGGACGGACGAGTCCGAATAGGGTGCGGTGTGGGTCATGTCGCTCCAATGCTGGGTTGACTCGTCACCGGGCGGCGACGAGGGACTCGCTGGCGGCCGGGCCGTGAGGGCGCCGCGGCCGGGGATGGTCTCGGCCTCAGCGAGGAGCGCCACCACCGGTACCTTCAACGCCTCAGCCAGACGACAGATCAGCGCGGGCGAGGCCTGGCGACGGCCGCGCTCGATGTTCGAGAGATGGGGCTGGCTGGCGGCAGCGAGCACGGCCAGTGCGGACACCGACAACCCCGATCGCTCCCGGAGCGCTCGGAGGGCATGGCGGTTGACGGGCATGGAGCAGAGATAAGCATGACTATCAAAACCTAGTCAAGTCTAGATTCTTCTCTTTCTCCCTTGCGCTGTCTGTGGTACACCAATCAAAGTGAAACGTGTTCCTGTCGCCACACAGCTAGCCATAGCTTCCTATTTCCGCGAGACTGTGTGAATGGAGCCATGGAAGCGAGTCGCACAAGCCGTCAGGAACCGACGTCTCCACCTCGGGTGGACTCAGCAGGAAGCCTCTGATCGAGCCAGGGTCTCGCTGGCGACCTGGCGCCTGATCGAGTCCGCCGGCCGGGACCGGTATCAAGATCTCACCGTGCGAGGGGTTTCGCGGGCCCTGGGCTGGTCGGCCAACACGTTTGACACCATCGTGGCCGGGGGCGACCCACCCACCGACGACGAGGCGGCCACCCCGCCCGAGCGGGCCCCTGCCAGCCCACCTCCTCGCTTCGACGGCAACATCCCGTCCGGCTTCGCCCGGAAATACCTCGAGCTCACGCCCGAAGAGCAGGCCATGGTCCAGGGCTACGTCGAAGGACTCGCCGCCGGCCACCAGCGGTAATCCCCAACCGCTCAGCTCGGCGGTGTCACACCTCACGCCTAGCGTGGTGCGGTGATCGACGAGCCGTTCGACCCCTGGCGCGCCGTCGCCGAACGCGACGACCTCGTCCTGTCGTTCCACCCCATCGCCCGGCTCATGGGCGGGGGCTTCTACGCCCGGGCCGGCGAGCTCGGCGTGATCGTCATCGACCCCGAACTCCAGGGTGAAGACCGGCGAGCGGTACTGACCCACGAGCTGATCCACCACGAGCGCGGTGGAGGCGTCACGTCCATCGGAGTCTTCCGCGGTCTGGCCTCGTTCGTCGACGGCGACGAACGCAGCGTCGATCGTGAGGTGGCGAACCGACTCGTGCCCACTGAGCTGCTCGAACAGTTCGTCCGCGCCTCGGCACGAGCAGGCACCAGCGTCGGCCCCGCGGAGGTGGCGGACCAGTTCGAAGTTCCCGTCAGCGTGGCAGCACGCGCCCTCGATGCCTTCCTCGACAGCCTGCCGCCGGAGTGATCACGAAGGAACTCGGCCGGCGGATCAGCTCGAGGTCGACGCCGCCCTGCTGGGCTCGGGGTCGGTGGCGGCCACCTCGTCGAGGAAGCCGGCCACGGCCTCCCACCATCCGGCCGGTGCCTCAAACTGCGGGCTGTGCCCGCCGTCGGCGATCACCGCCAGGCGGGCGCCGGGGATGGTCTCCGCCATACGCCGGCTCGGCTCACGGAACGGCTCCTCCCCC
>DHIQ01000234.1:9913-14151 GCA_002403895.1 Candidatus Neomicrothrix sp. UBA4742 | reverse complement strand
ACGGAACGGCTCGTCCAGCTCGCCGACCACTACGAGGGTCGGCATGGTCAAGGCCGCCAGACGCTCGAGCCGATCGTCTTGGGTCGAGATCTGCTGCAGCATGGCCGCGAACATCGCCGGCGACGACGCCCGGAGGTTCCGGTCGCCCCGTTCCTTGTAGGACGGATCCTCGGCGATCTTGCGCCGGTAGGCGTCGTTGGTGAGCGGCCCTTCGTCACTAGCCCCCATCACATCGGCCACCACGTCGATCCCCTCGGTGCGTGCCGCCGTCACCCCCAAGGCGATGAGATCCGGATCGACGGCGAAGGCTCCGTGGCCGGTATCCATCAAGATCAACGCCTCCACGCGCTCGGGGGCTCGAAGCACGAGGTCCTGGGTGAGCATCCCGCCCATCGAGTGGCCGAGGACGACGAAGCGATCGAATCCCAACGCGTCGGCCAGGCCCAGGGCGTCGGTGGCGAAGATCTCGAGGGAGTAGTCGTCCTCCGAGGTCGGCTTCGTGCTCTGGCCGTGGCCCCGATGGTCAGGCGCCACCACATGCCAGCCGCGGTCAGCCAACGGCTCGATGAAGTCCTCGAAGTCACCGCGGGCCCCGGTGTAGCCGTGCAACAACAGCAGCGGTCGACCACCCTCGCCCGCCTCGGTGATGGTGATGGTCATATCGCCCACGCTGACGACGCGGTCGGTGACGGTCATGAGTTCCCTCCGGAGGTTGTCGCCCCGGCTCGAACCGGGCATGAGATCGGCCCCTTCATCTTGGCACCCAGATCGATCACGGCCGACCGCTCCACCCTCGATGCGGTCGCCGGTGCCGTTCACGCTGGCCGCGGGCTACGGCTTGGCCCGCCTGAGCGAGCGGAGGGTGACGGGCTACGGTGGCCTCAGTGATCCTTGAGAGAATCAATTCGCCGGCCGACCTCAAGCTGCTCAGCAACGACGAGCTCGAGACCCTGGCCATCGAGATCCGCCAGTTCATCGTGGACTCCGTTGACAAGGCCGGGTCCGGGCACCTTGGTTCCAACCTCGGGGTGGTCGAGTTGACCTTGGCTCTGCACCGGGTGTTCGACTCCCCGGAGGACATCATCTTGTGGGACACGGGCCACCAGGCCTACGTGCACAAGATCGTGACCGGCCGTCGCGACGAGTTCTCCACCCTGCGTCAGGCCGACGGATTGTCGGGGTATCCCAGCCGAGCCGAGAGCGAGCACGATTGGGTCGAGAACAGCCACGCCTCCACCATCCTCAGCTACGCCTACGGCCTGGCCACCGCCCAAGCCAGCGAGCTCGGGCATGATCGCCGGGTCGTGGCCGTCATCGGCGATGGCTCGATGACCGGGGGGATGGCTTTCGAAGGCCTGAACAACCTGGGGCACAGCGGGCGGGATTGCATCATCGTGCTCAACGACAACGGCCGCTCGTACGCCCCGACCGTCAGTCGCCTCGGCGAGAGCCTGGCCCGCATTCGCAACAACCCGGTCTACATGCGTCGCCAGGCCCGGCTGGAACGGCTGCTGCAGGAGATCCCCATGGTCGGTGATCGGCTCGAGCGAGGCTTCGACGCCACCAAGGCCGCCATCCGCGAGATGTGGGAGCCCACGGCCTTCTTCGAAGCCCTCGGCGTGCGTTACACGGGACCCTTCGACGGCCACGACATTCCAGCCCTCGAGGAGGCACTGCACAACGCCTCGCAGATCCTCGGGCCCCAGGTCGTACACGTGCTGACCCAGAAGGGACGCGGCTACGGCCCCGCCGAGAACGACCCCATCAAGCACCTGCACGACATGGGTCAACCCAAGCCCGACAGCTACACCGCGGCGTTTACCGAGGCGTTGATCAAGGAGGCCGGCACCCACCCCGAGCTGGTGGCCATCACTGCGGCCATGCCTGATTCCACTGGCTTGTTGCCGTTCGCCGAGCGGTACCCCGATCGCTGCTTCGATGTGGGCATCGCCGAGCAGCACGCGGTGACCGCGGCCGCGGGCATGGCCATGGGCGGCCTGCGTCCCGTCGTGGCGGTCTACTCGACCTTCCTGACTCGGGCCTTCGACCAGGTCAACCTGGATGTCGGGTTGCACGGCCAACCGGTGATCTTCTGCCTGGACCGCGCCGGGGTGACCGGTGTCGACGGGCCGTCACACCACGGTGTGCTCGACATGATGTTGCTCACCAAGGTCCCCGGCATGACGGTGTTCGCTCCATCGTCGTACCAGGAGCTCCAGCAGATGCTGCACGACACCATGGACCTGACCGATGGGCCGGTGGCGCTCCGGTGGCCGGGCACGCGTGCTCGCCAAGAATCGCCTGAGTCCGTCGGCGCCGGCCTCAGGGGGCGAAGGCTGCGCAAGGGCACCGATCTCTGCCTCATCTCGGTGGGCAAGATGCTCGACGCCGCCGAGCAGGCCGCTGACCGACTGATCAGCGATGGGGTGTCGGTGACATTGTGGGACGCGCGGGTGGTCAAGCCGCTCGACCCCGAGATGCTGGCCGATGCCGCCCGCCATCCGTGTGTGCTCACCGTCGAGGATGGGGTGCGTGAGGGTGGCGTGGGCAGTGCCATCGCCGATCAGTTGGCCGAGCACACACTGGGCGAGCAGGAGCCGCGCGTCCGCGTCCTGGGGACGCCGGTGGCCTATCTCGCCCACGGCAAGCCCGATGCCATCCTGGCCGAGTTGGGCCTCGACCGCGACGGCATCATGGCGTCGGCCGCCAGCCTGTTGGCCGGCGATCACATCCCCCGCAGCTGACGGTGCTCAGCCGGGCCCGCACGGGCCGATCGGCGATGAGCTGCGACGATCAGGTGTAGAGACGATCAGGTGTAGAAGGGGTTCTCGCCAGCGGTGTGGTCGGTGGCGTCGATGATCTCGGTGACCTCGGGAATCGCTTCCTTGATGGCCACCTGAATGCCCTCGACCAAAGTGGCCGCGCTCATCGAGCAGCCCTGGCAGCCACCACCCATGGTCAGGAAGACCTTGGTGTCGTCGACTCCGACCAGCGTGGCGTACCCACCGTGCGAGGCCAGTGACGGGTTGATCGACTGCTCGAGCAGCTGGGCGACCTTGTCGGCGATGTCGCCGGTCAGTTCCAGCGTCATTCCCGCCAGGGGGTTCGGGCGGTTGGGGTTGCGCAAGACGAGACCGCCCTGCCCGGCACTGGCGGGCAGATCGAGCGTCGAACCCCGGAGCTGATCGAGACTGCCCTCGGGGATGGCCACCATCAGCCCGCCGCTGACCGACTCGCGATGATCGGTGGGCTCGAGATCGGCGATCGTCTCGAAGGAAAGGTCATAGGTGTAATCGGGACCCTTGGTGCCGGTGACCTCGATCCACAGGCAGAGCGACTCGGGATCGTCCTCCGCGCCGCGGATCTCAAGCACCTTGGCCAATGCGGCATCGGTCACGATGAACGAAGGCCCCGTCTCCGGGGCGGTGGTGCTCTCAGGGGTGTCGGTGCCGAGGGACATGGTCGCCATGATACCGGGCGGGGTCCCGAGAGCGAACCCCCGACAATTCGGGTCCTGGCCCAGCGCCTACCATCAGTGCCCGTGAACCCCGGGGGCGGCTGGTCCGGAACGCGTTCTCCAATCCGCTCCGGGTCGCTGGCTTCAGCGCATGAAGGTGGCAAGGCCGTCGACGTTGATCTTCTGGCCGGTGACGTAGCTGCTCCCCGGGCCCACCACCCAGGCCACGACGTTGGCGACATCTTCCGGTTGGCAGACCCGGCCGAACGGCATCGACGCGTCGAGCGCTCGCAGGTCGTCCACGCCCGCCACCGCCTTCATCAGCTTCTGGCCCATTGACGTGTCCACCAAGCCGGGCGCCACGATGTTGACCCGGATGCCGTTGCGCAGCTCTTCCTTGGCCAGGGTCAGCGCCAATGCCTCCTCGGCCGCCTTGCCCATGTTGTAGGGACCCCCGTTGGCAGCGTGGGTGAGCGTGGCCGCCGACGAGATGAACACGATGTCGCCGGGCGCCTTCCGCGCGCGGAGATCCGCGAACGGGCAGCGGAGCTGCTCGAGTTCGTCCAGCTGAGCGATCGCCGCGACTCGCGCGTCGATCCCCTCTCGGGTGGGATGAAGCGCCGGCTCACGATCGCGCGCTCGCTCATCAACCGGCCCGAGGTCTTGTTGCTCGACGAGCCGACCACCGGACTCGATCCGCAGGCTCGGCATCTCCTTTGGGATCGTCTCTACCAGCTCAAACGCAGCGGTGTGACGCTCGTGCTCACGACGCACTACATGG
>DHIQ01000234.1:0-9883 GCA_002403895.1 Candidatus Neomicrothrix sp. UBA4742 | reverse complement strand
CCCGCCGGCCCAGGGCATTGAGGGCGGCCACGGTCTCGTCCGCCGACTCCCGGTCGCGCCGGTAGTTGACCGCCACGTCGGCGCCGTCGCTCGCCAGCGCCAGCGAGATGGCCCGACCGATGCCGCGGCCTCCGCCGGTGACCAGGGCCACGCGCCCCTCCAACGGTTGACTCGTGGTCTCCGGCATGGTCTGCTCCTCGGTCGTTTCCGTGCGGATCGGGTACGGGCGAGGCCTGGGCAGCTGCGGGCTCCCCCGAGCCGAGGGCATCTTGTCAGCTCAGGCCGGAATGGGCGGCGCCGACCACGCGTCAGGTCGGGTGGCTGCCCTCAGGACAGGTACTTCCCCATGGCCCAAAGGGTGGCGAAGCCGATGAGCAAGACGGAGGAGACCCCCACCCAGGCGTTGCGGACCGCCGGCGAGTTCCGCTCGGCCAGCCAGTCCCCTGCCACCGCGAACACGGGGAAGGCCGCCAGCAGGTAGCGGGCGCAGCTCATGAAGTCTTTGGTGCCCAGCACCGGGATGCCCATGACGATCAGGACGTACACGGCGTAGGCCCAACCGAAGCGGCGGGCGATGCGGGGTACGAGCAACAGCGCACCGATGCCGACCAGGGCGTGGAGGATCAACCCGGCCGAGAACAGTGAATGGGGGACCAGGTGCATCTGGTGGAAGAACTCGAACTTGAACCAGGTGCGAACGCCCGCGCCCTGGCCCCACAGGCTCTCGATGTGCACGAACAGCAACGGGTCGTCGAAGCGATACCAGAGGTAGCCATACCAGGCCGCCAAACCACCGAACGCCACCAGCAGCGGCCCCACCGACCAGGAGAAGCCCCGGGGGTTGAAACGGCTACGGAGTTGATCCCCGAACCCGGCGAGCCCCCGGCGCTCCGCACCCGGAGGTGAGGTGCCGGTTGCCGCGGCCGACGCCAGGTTCCGTCGCTCCACGACGACCAGCACCAGGCCGATGGCGACGGCAACGCCCGTCGGGCGCGACGCGGTGGCGACGAATCCGGCGAGGCCGGCCAGCCACAGATGGTCACGCTCGACCAACACGAAGGCGGTCAGCACCACCAACAGGAAGAACGCGTCGGCGTAGACCGCGCCATACAGGTACCAGCTGAAGGGGAAGACCAACAGCACGACCAGCGCGGTGGTGGCGTGGGCCGGCGCCATGCGCGCCGCGCACCACCGGTAGAACAGCACCGCCGAGCCCAGCCCCGACGCCACGGTGACGAACACGCCTGCGGCCGCGATGCTGGGGAAAGCCCACGCCACCGCGGCGATGGCCAACGGGTAGGCGGGGAAGTAGGCGACCGAGGATTGCACGCCCGGGTAATAGCGGTATCCGTGGCGGACGATCTCGCGATACCACCCGGCATCCCATCGCACCCACCGCTCGACCAGCGGTCCCCCGCCTGGGTCATAGCGACGGGAGTAGAGGTACTCGCGGGGCAGATAGCGACCGGCGAGATAGACGGTGACCCACAGCACGCTGCCGATGCCCAGGAAGATGGCCGCCGGCTTCCACCACGGGCCTGCGCCGGGCGAATCGGTCGCCGGGTCGGGGCGCGCCGCCGGACCCTCGACTTCGACATCCACCTCCGTCACGTGTCCTCCCCCTGGGCGGTCCCGGGACCCCCGACGGGCGCCGATGCTACCGGAGCCCTCATGCCCCTCAGCGGGTCCCCCGCGACGACTCGGCCTCTTCGGCCAGAGCCAACCAGCGTTCTTCGGCGGCCGCCACGGAGGCGGAGACCACGGCCAACTTGGCACCGATGCGCCGCAGCGCCTCGTGGTCGGTGCCCGCCGCGGTCAGTTCCGTCTCGAGGACGTCGTGACGGCGGCTCAGCGCCGCCAGTTCCTTGTCGACCTGTTTCATCAGATGGCGCAACGTGCTGGCCGAGCGCTCACCTCCGGTCCCGGTGGCGGTGGCGGCTGCCCCCTCGGGCCTCGTTCCGGGCTCGCTGGCGCGGTCTGCGGTCACACGACCAGCACCGCCGACCGACGCAGCACGAGCGCGCGGACCCTGGCGAGCGGCGCGGCGCTCGTCCTCCCAGGCGGCGTAGCCCCCCGGTCGGCGACCGACCCGACCCGTTCCGTCAACGACGACCACATCGGTGACAGTCCGCTCCAGGAAAGCCCGGTCGTGGCTGACCACCACCAGCGCTCCCGGCCAGTCGTCGAGGAACTCCTCGAGAACCCGCAACGTGTCGATGTCCAGGTCGTTGGTGGGCTCGTCGAGCAACAACACGTTCGGTTGGGCGACCAGCGTCAACAGCAATTGCAGGCGCCGCCGCTCCCCGCCCGACAGCAGCCGGATCGGGCCCCACTGCGCGTCGTCGTTGAACCAGAACTGCTCGAGCAACGCCGCGTCACGCCAGTCCGGCACGCGGACCCCGCCGGTCACCGCGTCGCGCACCCGCTGATCGAGATCGAGCGTGAACCCGAGCTGATCGTAATAGCCGAGACGCACCGACGGCCCCGTCTCCACTCGGCCCTGGGTGGGAACGCGACGCCCGGCCGTGATGTCGAGCAGCGTCGATTTGCCGGTGCCGTTGGCCCCCACGATGCCGAGCCGCTCACGGTTGTCGAGAGCGAGGTCCACACCTTCGAACAGCAACGGGCCGTCATCGAAGCAGTGGCCTACCCCCTCCAGTTCGATGACCCGGTCACCCAGGCGCGGCGTCCCCAGGTGCAGGTCGGGGATGCCCGCCCGGGCGGGAGCCTCGGCCCGACCCTCGACCAGGGCGGTGGCTGACTCGATCCGGGCCTTGGGCTTGCGGGTGCGGGCCGGGGCGCCTCGTCGCAGCCACGCCAACTCCTTTCGGGCGAGGTTGCGGCGGGTGGACTCGGCGCCGGCCGCCTGTTCGTCCCGAAGGGCACGGCCTTCGAGGTAGGCCGCATACCCGCCCTCGTGGAGATACCCCTTGCCGCGGTCGAGCTCGAGGATCCGGGTGGTGACGCGGTCCAGCACGTGACGGTCATGGGTCACCAACACCAGACCACCCCGGTACTCGGCGAGGCGGTCCTCGAGCCAGGCGATGCCGTCGATGTCGAGGTGGTTGGTGGGCTCGTCCAGCACCAGCAGGTCACTCTCGGTCACCAGGGTTCGAGCCAGCGCCACCCGCTTGGCCTGGCCCCCCGACAGGGTGTCCACCTCGGCGTCGGTGAGCCCGCCCATGCCCAGGCGATCGAGCACGGCGGCGGCCTCCCACCCGTCGCCCACCGCCTCCAGCACCAGCCCCGACGGCAGGACGGGCACCTGATCGAGGGCGGCGACCCGCACGCCGCGCCCCCGCCGCACGTTGCCCGATTCGGGTTCGGCGGCACCGGTCAGGACTCGCAGCAACGTCGATTTCCCGCAGCCGTTGAGGCCCACGATGCCCAAGCGGTCACCCGACGACAGCGTCAGGGAGAGGTCGCCGAACAGCGCCTTGCCGGGCCGGCTCATGGCCACGCCATCGAGGTCCACGAGGATCACCGCCGCAGGGTACGCGGTCGTCGGCTGTCGTTGACACGGGGGGGACCAGTAGATTCCTCAGCCGATGATGATCGACACTGACGCCAACATCGGCGCGCTCAAGGACCTGCGCCGGGCTCGACGTCACAATCGGCTGGAGAACATCCACTGGATCGACGCGCTGTACCGCGTCTACATCACCGCACTGCTGGGCGGAATCTTCGTGATCCTGGCCGCCGGCAAGCTCCCCGACGACAAACTCTCGCCCGAGAGCCTCACCAAACTCGCCGACCAGGGCCCTGCCGCCGTGGGTCTGCTCATCGCCGTGGGCCTGGCCTTCGGGCTGCGCTCCGGTGGCCGGGGCGGGCCCCTCACGCTCGAAGCGCCGGTGGTGCAGCACGAACTGTTGGCCCCGGTTCCCCACGAAGCCGTGGTGCGCGGCCCAGCCATCAAACAAATCCGGTTCATGGCCTTCGCCGGTCTGGTCATCGGCGGCCTGATCGGTGCCCTGGCCGGACGCTCGTTGCCGGGCGACATCTTCGGCCCCATCATCTTCACCGCCCTCACCTTCTCCGTCGCCGCCATGGCCTCGGCCGGGGTGGCCATGGTGGTGTCGGGTCGCCGTATCGCCTGGTGGCTGGCCAACCTGGGGGCGTTGCTCGTCGTGGCCTGGTCGGTGGTGGATGTGGTGGCCAAGGTGCGCACCTCGCCCATGACCTGGCTCGGGGGCCTCGCCTTCTGGAGCATCCGCGTCACCCCTATCGCCCTGGTGTCGGTGGTGCTGGCGCTGGCCGTGGCGGTGGCCGGCGTGCTCAGCGTCGGCAGCCTCTCGATCGAGGCGGCCCGCCGCCGCGCCGGTTTGGTGGCCCAGTTACGGTTCGCGGTCACCCTGCAAGACATCCGCACCGTCGTGCTCCTGCGCCGCCAACTTTCCCAGGAAAAGCCCCGGGGCAAACCCTGGATCAGGCTCAAGCGCCGGGGACGCACCCCCCAGATCTGGCGCCGTGACTGGCACAGCTACCTGCGCTTCCCCCTCCCCCGGCTGTTGCGGATGGCCGCGCTGGGTGTCGTGGCCGGTCTGTCCCTGGGGGCCATGTGGCGGGGGTCCACCGCCATGTTCATCGTGGCCGGGCTGGCGCTGTACCTGGCCGGCTACGACGCGGTCGAACCCATCGCCCAGGAAGTGGACCACCCCACCCGGTGGGAGAGCTACCCCGACGATCCCGGCCGTCTCCTGACCATGCACCTGCCGGCGGCCATCGTGACCATGGTGTTCGTGTGCGCCATCGCCGCCGCGTCGGCGCTCTTGCTGGTGCCGTCCACCGTGGTGGTTCGCCTGGCGCTGCCCATGGTGTTGGTGGCGGCGTGCGGGAGTGCCATGGCCGCCGCCGTCAGCACGTCCCTGGGGGCCCCCAACATCTCGAGCATCATGGGTTTGGGCCCCGACCTGCTCGGGGTGGTGCTGGCGGCGAGACTGGTGGCTCCCCCCGCCATCGCGGTGGTGGCCCTGATGCCGCTGCTGGCTGCCGGGCGTGACGCCGACATGATCCAAACCACCAGCGCCAAGGTGTCGAACGCCGTGTTCTATCCCTTCTTCGTGATCATCGGGGCCGGCCTGGTGCTCCGCTACCGAAAGCCGAGTCACCTGTGAGCACCAAGAAACCGTCCGGCGGTTTGAACCAGCCCAACCCGGGCCTGTCGGCCGACGACGAGGTGGACCACGGCGACGAGCCCGACGAGCCCGAGCTGCCGCAGGCCATCGCCGATGCCGAGGTTCCCGCGGGGGCCGCGCTGGTGACGTCGAACCTGGGGAAGGACTACGGCGACGGCATGGGCCTGGGCGCCCTCGACCTCGAGGTGCACCCGGGCGAACTCGTGATGCTGGTGGGCCCCAACGGCGCCGGGAAGTCGACCTTCCTGGGGCTGGCCGCCGGTCTGGTGGAGCCGACCAACGGCGCGGCGTGGGTGCTGGGCCAGAAGATCGGCACGCTGCCGGCGCGGGGGGCAACGTCGTACCTGCCCGATGCGCCCGTGCTGTACGACGACCTCAGCCTGTGGGAGCACGTCGAGTACATCGCCCGGATGCATGCCACCAAGGACTGGGAGGAGTACGCCGACGATCTCCTCGACATGTTCAACCTCACCGACCGGGTGGATGACCTGCCGTCGCGCTTCAGCCGCGGCCTCAAGCAGAAGACGTCGCTCATCCTCGGGTTGATCCGGCCCTTCAGCCTGCTGCTGGTCGACGAGCCGTTCGTCGGTCTCGACACCCCCGGCCAGGAGACTCTGGTCGAGGTGCTGTCCGACGTGGCCGAACAGGGCGCCGCCATCGTGGTGTCGACCCATCAGATGGACCTGACCCCCAAGGCGACCCGCTGCGTCGGCCTGCGCGATGGCGAGAAGTCCTACGACGGGCCGGCCACGCTGGAGAAGATCCGCTCCCTCGTCGGCGGCTGATCTTCGGCCCACGTCGCGGGCGTTCCTCGTCGCTAGCATCAAGGGGATGGTCCGGCGTCGGGTTCTGGTCGCGGGGATCGTGCAGGGCGTCTTCTTTCGTCAGAGCTGCCGCCGGGTGGCACGCGACGAGGGCGTCGCCGGTTGGGTGCGCAACCTGCCCGATGGGCGCGTCGAAGCCTGCTTCGAGGGCCCCGCTGATGCCATTGATCGCGTGGTGGCCTGGTGCCGCCACGGTCCTCCCGGGGCCAGGGTCACCGGGGTCGAGGTCATCGACGAACCCCCCGCCGGCGAGGTCGGCTTCAACTAGACCGGGGCCATCTCTCCCTGCAAGCTGGACCTAGTCCTCGTACTTGAACGAGACGTTCAGCTTGGCGCGGTAGGCGGACACGCCGCCTTCGTCGTCGAGGACCACGTCGAGTTCCGCGACCTCGGCGACGCGGAGATCCCGGAGGCTCGAAGACGCCTTGGACACAGCTGCAGCCGCCGCCTTCTCCCAGCTCTCACTGCTGGTGCCGACGAGCTGGATGACCTTGTAGACGCTCTCTGCCATAACGTGTCTCCTTCAGACCGACGGAACCATCGAGCACTCATCTATCACCGTCTCAGAACCGCGCCTGGATAGCTACCCCTTCGACGCGCTGATGCACCTGTCACGTCGATCAATGCACAAAGTTCGCACGTGCGCCTGGCGCGAGGCCTCGCTCCGCATCCCCGGCCGGGCAGGGGTCCGTCGATACCATCGCTGGCCCATGGCTGACGACCAACCCGAACCTGGCTTCAATGGCAAGGGGATCCTGTCGGGCCCTATTGACCTCGATGGCGGGCGGGCCCGACCCGTGTATCCCAAGGTCCCGGCTGTCCCCGGCCTCGCCGTCGAACAGCGCGGCACCGGCCTACGCGGGGTAGTGGTGGCCCTCGGCAAAGGGATCGTGACGCTGCGCGACGCCAACGGTCGGGACCGCCAGGTCCGTCTACTCGACGGTGGCTTCATGGTCGAGCGACGACAGGTCACCCTCGTGGCGCCGACCTCGGCCACGCCGTCGGCCGGCCGTACCGCCTCGGGATCGGTGGCGATGGCCAACGCCCCGGCCCGCATCGCCCGCGCCAGCCGCATCCTGGTGGAAGGGACTCACGATGCCGAACTGGTCGAGCGGGTGTGGGGGGACGATCTGCGCATCGAGGGGGTCGTGGTCGAACCACTCGACGGGGCCGATCACCTGGCCGAGATCGTCCGTACCTTCGGGCCCCGTCCCGGTCGACGCCTCGGCGTGCTGCTCGATCACCTGGTCGATCACTCCAAGGAATCCCGCCTGGCCGCCGAGGTCGACCATCCCGACGTGCTGGTGACCGGCCACCCCTTCGTCGACATTTGGGCCGCAGTGAAGCCGGCCAAGGTCGGGCTGCGGGCCTGGCCCGACGTGCCCAAGGGGGAGAACTGGAAAGAGGGGATCTGCCGCCGCATCGGCGTGTCCGACCCCCGCGCCTTCTGGAAGCAGCTGCTCGGCTCCATCGACAGCTACGCCGACCTCGAGCCACCCCTGGTGGGCGCGGTCGAGCAACTCATCGACTTCGTCACCGAGCCGGCCTGACCGACGACGCCGACTCGGGCCACGCCGGGATCAGACGGCGGCTGGATAGCGCGCCGCCCGCGTGCCCGGTGGGTGAAACTCGCCGAGCTGCGCGTCGGGGTTCGCCACGCACACCTCGCACTCGAGTCCATCCGGATCGCGGAAGAACACACTGAGGATGGGGCCGAAGTTGGTGACGAAGTCGTCGGTCGCGCCTCTCGCCATCAACCGTTCGCGAATGGTCTCGAACGCGTCGAGCGACGCCGCCTGCACGGCGAGATGGTCCAGTCTTCCCCGACCGAAGCTCGGCGTCTGACGGTCCGCCTCATGGTTGCCGTCGATCTCGAACACGTTGAGCTCGGAATGGGGCCCGATCATGATCACCGACAGGCGGACCGTGGCGTCCTCGGGGACTTCGGGTCCATCGCGCACGATGACGGCCTCGAACACCTCCTCGTAGAACGCGTGGAGCCGCTTGGCGTCGTTGGTGAGTGTGGCGACGTGATTGAAGCCGTCGAGCAACATGGCACCGTCCTCCTTCAGTTCACGAAGCCTAGGTGCGACGAACCGCGCCCGTGGGTGCCGGTAGCGTTCGGCTCGATGTGTGACTGTCTGTGCGCGCTGCGACCCGACGGGACGCTGTTCGCCAAGAACTCCGACCGGCCGCCTGGTGAGAGACAGATCATCGAGGCGATCGCCCCACGCCCAGCTGGCGGGGTGTTGGCCACCCAGTACCTGTCGCTGTCCGACCCCGGCGCTCCGGCCCTGCTCGGGGCCCGCCCTACGTGGCTGTGGGGGTTCGAGCACGGCGTCAATGCCCACCGCGTCGCCGTCGGGAACGAACAGCTGTGGACGGTGGACGACCCCTCGCGCCAGCCCGAGGCCTTCACCGGCATGGACCTGGTGCGCCTTGGCTTGGAACGGGGCGAGACCGCCGAGCAGGCACTCGACGTGATCGCGGCGCTGATCGACGAGTTCGGCCAGGGCGGCCTCGGCGAGCAGGGAACGCCCGACGGGGAGGGCAAGGCGTACTTCTCTTCGTTCCTGGTGGCCGACCCCACCGAGGCGTGGGTGTTGGAGACCAGTGCCCGGTCGTGGGCCGCCCGACCGGTGCGCGTTGGCGACCGGGGCGTGGCCCTGTCCAACCGGATCTCGCTGTCGCGCGACTGGAAGCGGGCCTCAGCTGACGTCGCCGCGGCGGGCGACTTCGATCGATGGCGTCGTCCGTCCAGCCCCACCGCTCACGCCGACAAGCGCCTGGCGGTGACCACCCCCGCGGCCCGGGCCGCGGCCGATGCGGCGTTCGGGCCCCGTGAGCTGGCGGCGGTCTTGCGCCACCACGGGACGCGATCGTGGGGGGCACCGGGGGCGTTGGCCGGCGAGGTGGACGGTCTGCCGCCCGCCGTCATCGACCGGCTGGGCACGGGGGTGTCCCTGTGCATGCACCTGACCGGTGTGCAGGCCACCACCTCGTCGATGATCACGTGGCTCCCTCGTGACCCGAGTGAGGCATTGCGGGGCTGGGTGGCGCCGGGCAATCCCTGCAGCAGCCTGTTCGTCCCCACCTTCGGCATCGACGGGATCGCCCCCGAGCTGGCCTCTCCGGCGACGTGGGAACGCTTCCGCACCCTGCGGGACCGGGTCGAACAGGCCCGGGTGGCCGACGGGAGCGGGACAGAGACCCTGCGCGAGATCCGTGCGGTGCTGGCCCCGATCGAGGCCGAGCTGTGGGACGAGGCTGATGAGCTCGCCGATGCCGAGCCAGACGCCCAGACCAGCTGGGCCCGCGCCCTGTGGCCCCGCGTCGAGCGGGCACTCACGGCGCTCGCGGTGTAGCCGATTTCGCCTGACGGCGTCGGAAGCTGTCACACCCCCCACCTACGATGCGGCGGTGGCTCTCTCGGTGCGCGTCGTTCGGTTCGGCCGAGAAGCCGCCGTGGCTTTGCGCGAAGAGGTGGCCGACGCCCAGGTCGGTGATCCACTCGCTCCGGTGACCGTGGTGGTGCCGCGCAGCAGCGTCGGTCTGGCCACCCGGCGCCTGTTGGCGTCGGGTGATCTCGGCCCCGCGACAGAGGGCCGGGTGGGGGTGGCCAACGTTCGCTTCCACACCATCGGGCGGTTGGCCGACCAGTTGGGAGGCCCCCTCCTGGCTCAGGCTCACCGGCTCCCGGCCACCAACGCCGTGGTCCACGCCGCCATCCGGGCCACCTTGGCCAACGCCACCGTCGGTCTCTTCGGGCCGGTGCGCACCCACCCCGCCACCGAGCGGGCCATGGCCGCCGTCGTGCGGGATCTCCGCGGCGTGGGTCCAGCCACCCGCGCCCGGCTGGCCGCCGGGAGCGACCGGGCCGCCCAGGTGACGGCGCTGACCGCCGAGATCCAGCGGCGCCTCACC
>DHIQ01000237.1:27432-32975 GCA_002403895.1 Candidatus Neomicrothrix sp. UBA4742 | reverse complement strand
AGCTGGATCAGCCGGCGACAGCCGAGCCGACCGACGAGAACTTGCTCGAAGCCTTCTGACCAAGGAAGGTCACGGCGACGATGCACACCACGGCGATCAACGCAACGAGGAGGGCGTACTCCACGAGCGAGGCACCACGGTCGGTCTTGCAACGGGCCTGCAGCCAGGCGCTGACAAACTCATAAGAGGTAAGCATTTGGGTAGTTCTCCCTTTTCTGGTGCTAACGGTTACCCCGGTGAGCCCGGGGCGGCTTCCTGTCCCGACAAAGTGTCGCAGTGCGGGGCGCTGGCCCGAATGGGCCGAACGGACCTATTTCCACGTTCGGTGGTCAAGCCAGCGCTCAAGGTTTCCAAGGGCCTCACGGGGCGTCCTGCTACCGAAGGGCGAGGAACTACTCAAGAACGTCGCCTAGGACTTCAGCCAGATGTCGGGCCACCAGGTCTTGGCGTCGGTGCGACCGAAGCCCAGCGCCTGGGGTTCGCCCAACCCTCCCACGTCCGGCCGGGCGGCCAGGGCCCACACGTTGTGATAGAGCCAGATGTAGGGCAGTTCCTGGTTGAGCGCCTGCTGCACCTGGTCGTAGTACTGCTTGCGGATGGCGTCATCACCGGTTCCCCGGGCACTGTCCAGCCCGGCGTCGAGGGCGGGAACCCTGGTCTGGGTGAAGTTGATGCTGCCCGTCCCGATGCCCTTGGCCTGGCTGGAGTGCCAGAACAGGTAGTTCGAATCGGGGTTCACGTAGCCGAAGTTCCGGAACACCTCGGCTTGGAACTTGCCGAAGAACGTGTCCGCCAGGAACGACGCTGACTGGTCCTCTTGCAACGCCACGGTGATGCCCACCTGCGCCCACTGACCCTGCAGGGTCTGGGCGACCTTGGAGAAGGCGCCGCCGGCCGTGTAACGCAGGGTGAACGACAGCTTCGCCTCGCCGGTCTCCTGCATGTACTGCTGGAGCTCGTTCTTGGCCTGGTCGAGGTCGTAGTTCACGTACTTGGCATCGGCTACCGCCCAGGGGCTCTTGTCCGAGTACGGGCTGGTGGCCACCTCGCCGACGCCCTGGCCCACTACGTCGATGACCTGCTGCTGGTTGGTGGCGTACGCCAACGCGGCCCGGGCGTGCTTGTTGTTGAACGGCGGGGCTTCTTCTTGGAGCTGGACGTAGGTCGTCTCCGACACCGGGTCCTCGATGGAACGGATGTCACTCTCGGAGCGCAGTGCCTTGATCGAGCCGGCATCGTCGGTCATGGCCAGATCGACGTCACCGGCTCGCACCGCGGCGACCAGAGCCGACTGATCGGGCACGATGCTGAAATCGATGCCGTCGAGGTAGGGCTTGTTGCCTTGCCAGTAGGTCGGGTTCTTCTTGACCTTGATGCTGCTACCGGGCGTCCAACTCACGAACGTGAAGGGCCCGGTACCGATCGGGTGCTGGCTGCCGTTGGGGTCGTTGATGGTGGCGGGCGCCACCATGTACCCGCCCTGGGCGGCCAGGGTGGCGTCGTAGGCGAACCACGGTCGCTTCATGGTCACCACCACGGTGGCCGAGTCCTTGACCGTGATGTCGCTGATGGGTTCGAGTGCCCCACCGGCCACGGCGTCGTTGCGACGGGCATCGATGTTGAGTTTCACCGCCGCGCCGTCGAGGGGGGTGCCGTCTTGGAACGTGATGCCCGGGCGCAGGGAGATCGTCCACACCGTTCCCTCGGCGTTGGGAGTCACCGACTGGGCCAGGTAGGGCTGGATCTTGCGGTTCTCGTCCCACTTGGTGAGCGTGTCGTAGATGCTGGAGCCCACCAGGTTGCCCAGCGGGTCCCACCGGTTGGTGGCAGCGTTGTAGCCGTCGGTGTCGGAGGTGATGCCCACCTTCAGGGTGCCGCCCGCCTCGGGCGTGCCCTCGTTGGCGACGGTGTCGGCCGGCGCTCCCGAAGAGCCCGACTTACTGCCGCACGCTCCCGCCACCAGCGCCAGCGCGCTGAGCGCCGCCACGATCGTGACCGCCACTCGTCGCGATCGGTGTGGGTCAACCCTCATTCCTTCCCCCTTGGGACTCGGTCCTGACTCGGCGTCAGGATTTCCTGACGAGGTGTTAGATATTGGCATAGGGGTGAACCCTCCCACGACCGCGCCGTCCGTGACCATCGGCCACCATTACTGGCAGGCGTTCAAGGCATTGGCCATCAACTGGCCCAAGCCGGTGCTCCCGGCATCGGTGAGGTGCACTCCGTCGCCGAGCAGATACTCCGGATGGGCCCTCAGCATGGCGTTCAGATCGGCCACATGGAGGTCGGGTCGGCTGGTCGCCGCCGCAGCGAGGGCGTCATTGACCACCTTGCCACCCCGGCCGCCGGGACGGGAGGGTTCGGCGTCGGCGTTCACCCACACCAGACACTGGCTGGGGGCGAACAACTCCAGAGCCCGATGGATCTCCTCCCCCTCGGCACGAGCATCGGTCTCCCCCTGGGCCAAGGCATGGGTGTCATTGGTGCCGAGTTCGATGACGATCGCCCGCTGGCGATCCCCGGCAGCCTTGGTCAGTGCCGGCATCTGCGTGGTCACGGTGACGCCGGGATAGGCGTCGACGGTGACCCGCCAACCAGCCGGCTTCAGGACATCGCGGATCTTGCGGTCGCCCAGTACCACCAGGCTGTCGCCCACGATGGTCACCGGTCGGCCACCCGACTCGGCCAGTAGGCCACACCCGTTCGACGCCACCACGAGCACGGCGCCGACGACCAGCATCCGCAGACCAGTCATCGCCGCCCAGCGCACACCCCATCGGCTCTCGACCATTCCTCCATCTTCCCCCGACTCCACGTCGCCGAGGTCGCGGGCCGATGGCCGGTATTCCGGCCCGGGGTCTGGCATCCTGGGGGCGTGTTGGGGGTGCGTCAACCGCGGGAACGCCTGCCGGGCGAGACTCTGGATCGGTCACACCTGGGACCGGTCAGTCCGTCGCGGCCCGCCCACCCCGCCGGGCGCGGCGCCGTCAGCACGCACTCGGCGGGTCAGCCTCACCCCCACCGTGTGCCGGCGCTCGACGGCCTGCGAGGCTTGGCGGTGGCGGCCGTGGTCGTTTACCACCTCTCCCCTGACCTGCTCCCGGGCGGCTTCCTCGGGGTTTCCGTCTTCTTCGTGCTGTCGGGCTACCTCATCACCTCACTGCTGTTTCGTGAAGGTCAGGGCACCGGCCGTATCGGCCTGGCCCGCTTCTGGGGCCGCCGGTTCCGCCGGCTGCTCCCCGCTGCACTGGTGGGCCTGGTCGTCGCCGTGGGGGTGGCCGCGGTGGCCGGCGACGCCCACCAGCTGCGCACCCTCCCGGGCGACGTCACCGCCGCGGCCCTCTATGTGGCCAACTGGCGGTTCATCGCCCAGGGCGCCCCCTACGGAGCCCACTACCTGCAGCCCAGCGTGGTGCAGCACTACTGGTCACTGGCCATAGAGGAGCAGTTCTACGTAGTCGTGGCCCTCACCGCCGCGTTGCTGGCCCGCTTCGCCCGGCGCCGCTCGACGTGGATGCTGGTGCTGGGAGCCATGGCCCTGGCATCGATGGCCGCCACCGTCGCCTTGGGGCCAGGCGACGAGACCCGGATCTATTTCGGCACCGGGACGCGGGCGTTCGAGTTGTTGGCCGGCGCACTGTTGGCCGTGATCATCGACGGCCGGATCGGCACGACTCATCGCCCCCGCCACCGGCAGCGCCTGCAGGTGCTGGGCCTGGCCGCCGGCGCGTTGTTGGCCGTTGCGCTGGTGACGGTGTCGATCGATACCCGTGCGGTGTACCGGGGTGGGCTGTGGGTGGCGGCTGGCCTGACGGTGCTGGTGGTCCTGGCCGCCCGGGTACCCGGGCCCGTGGGCCGGGCCCTGTCATGGCGGCCGCTGACCGCTCTCGGTCTGGTCTCCTACGGCGTCTACCTCTACCACTGGCCCCTGTTCATCTGGCTGAGCCCGGAGCGCACCGGGCTGGACTGGGCCCGACTGGCGGTGGTCCGCCTGGGAGCCACCGCCGCTCTGGCCGTCGCGTCCTACGTGCTCGTCGAGCAACCCATCCGTCACCAGCGCTGGCCCCTGGGCACCCCCCGATGGGTGGCCTTGGCCGGCTGTGCTGGTCTCCTGATGGTGGGCGGGGCGGTGGCCGTCGGGTCCCAGGCCCAGGCCCGAGCGGTCGTCGCCGCCCCCGACATCGTCCTGCCCACGACATCGGTTCCGCCCCCGTTCACCCCCGTGGGAACAGCCGTGATCGGGCCACCCCACCGGGTGCTGTTCCTCGGTGATTCGATGCTGCACGACTCGTTCCCGGCGATGCAGGCGGGGCTGGCCGTACAGGGCATCGACGCATCCGCCATCGGCGGCCCGGGTCAGAGCCTCATGAGCGACCAGGGCCGCTGGCTGGGCAAGCTGTCCGAGGCCGTCGCGGCCCAGGACCCCGACGTCGTCGTTCTCGAATCCTGCTGCGGAACCGAGGAGCCCTGGATCGATTCGAGCGGCCAGCCCTTTGACTCGGCGTCGTTCGGCTACTGGGATGCCTGGCGTCGATTGGCCGACGACGCCACCGCCCGAGCGGGGGCGCGCGGGGCGCGGGTGCTGTGGGTCGTCCCGCCGCCGGCGGACGGGGACAAGAGCCTCTGGTACGGGGCCATCCGCGAGCGGATGGTCAACGTGACCGAGGTCGAGCGGGCCATCGTCACGGCCCAGCCGGCGGTCGGGCTGGTCGACTGGGGAGTGCTCGCCGCCCCGGACGGGAGCTACGCCGCCGCCCTTCCCGACACCTCGGGAAATCCCGTGCCGATCCGCGCCGCCGACGGCGTCCATTTCTCCCCCGCGGGCCAGGCGCTGCAGGCCAAGGTCACCGTCGAGCAGTTGCTGGCGGGGTGGACCCGCCTCGGCGGCCGGGTCAGTGGACCGTCTGACCGGACCCACTCCTAGCGCCGGCGCGTAGGGTGCGCCGATGCGCTTCTCCTACGCCGAGTCGATGACGGATCCGGGCTACTACCTGCCCCTGGCCCGCGCCGCCGAGGCTGCCGGCTTCGACTCCTTCGTCGTCCCCGACAGCATCTGCTACCCGAGAGACTCGGATTCGACCTATCCCTACACCCCCGACGGCAATCGCGAGTTCCTGGAAGACAAACCGTTCATCGAGCCGTTCTCGTTGATCCCGGCCATGGGCGCGGTGACCGAGACCCTCCGCTTCACCACGTTCGTCGTGAAGCTCCCCGTCCGCAATCCGGTCCTGGCGGCCAAGCAGGCGGCCTCGGTGGCGGTCTTGACCGGAAACCGGTTCGGATTCGGCGTGGGACTCTCGCCGTGGCCCGAGGACTACGTGGCCTGCGACCAGCCGTGGAAGAACCGCGGCCGGCGCATGGACGAACAGATCGAGATCATCCGGGGCCTGACCGAGGGCGGCTACGTGGAGTACCACGGCGAGTTCTATGACCTCCCGGCGGTGAAGATCTGCCCGACCCCCACCGAGCGTCTGCCCATCCTCATCGGGGGCCACGCCGACGCCGCGCTCGTCCGGGCAGCCCGGCTGTGCGACGGGGGGATA
>DHIQ01000237.1:8741-27271 GCA_002403895.1 Candidatus Neomicrothrix sp. UBA4742 | reverse complement strand
GGGCAGCCCGGCTGTGCGACGGGTGGATGCACGCCGGCAGCGACGCCGATCATCTGCCGGTGATGATCGGCCGCCTCGACGTGTTGCGGCGCGACGCGGGGCGGCAGCACGAACCGTTCGAGATCCACGTCATCTCTCTCGACGGCTACAGCGTGGACGGCTGTCGTCGGCTCGAGGAGCTCGGGGTCACCGACGTCATCATCGGGTTCCGCAACGCCTACCAGATGGAGCAGGACACCGAAACGCTCCAGCAGAAGCTCGACGCCATGGCCTGGTTCGCCGACTCGGTGATCGCCAAGGTCAGGGGCTAGCGGCGGCGCGGCCGGCGCGGCGACCAAAGAGCGTGCCGTCACCCAGCGAGATGCCACTGGCGTAGCCGGAAGCGGCGACCCCCGACGTAGTGCGCCCCGCGGCGAAGAGCCCGGGGATGGCCCGGCCGTCCACGTGGCCGACCTCGCCGTCGACCGAGGTGACCAGGCCCCCGAGGGTGAAGGTGGCGTAGAAGCACGCCGGGTTGGTGACCCGGAGGTCGTAGGCACCGAGGGGCCCCTCCAGCGGACGCACGAACGGCGCGGCCTTGTGGAACACCGGGTCGTGGCCGTCGGCGGCGTGCCGGTTGTACAGATCCAGGGTGGCGCTCAGCGAGCCGGGGGGCAGCCCGATCTCGGTTCCCAGTTCGGCCGCCGTCTCCGCCACCCAGGAGGCGCCGAGCCCGGCCCGGGTCACTTCGTAGAGCGATTCGTCGACGATGAGGTAGGCCTCGCCGCCCTGGCGGAACAGGATCTCCTGGCCGACCCGGCCGTAGTACGTGTCTTCGTTGATGAACCGCTGGCCCTGACCGTTCACGAGGATGCCGGCCACCAGCTTGCGTGGCGGGGTGATGGGCACGGCGACCTCGGCCGCGTCCATCCGGGTGACGGCGGCACCCAGAGCCTGGGCCATGCGGATGGCCCGGCCGTCATCGAAGTCGTTGCCCAGCCGGAGGGAACAGCGCGCCACCAGGGGGCTGTGGCGCTGCACCATCTCGTCGTTGTGGACGAACCCGCCGGCGCACAACACCACACCCCGTCGGGCGCCGATCTGGAGATCACGCCCAGCCCGGCGGGCCACCACGCCGACCACGCGATCGTCGGGACCGACGACCAACCGCAGCACCCGAACGTCGGTCTCGATCCGGGCCGCTGACCCCTCCACTGCGGCGAGCAGCCGGTCCATGAGGAACCGTCCGGCGGCGTGGCGATGCTGCGGCTTGTGGGCTCGAGGAGCAGGCCGGGCCAGGCGATCGAAGGGGAAGGCATCCTCACCGCCGGAGTACACCAACCCGTCGTCGGTGGGGGGCTCCAGCCCCGGCTCGGGGAAGAAGGCCGGCTTGAACGGCACCCCGATGTCCACCAGCCATTGGTAGTGAGCGACGCTGCCGTCGCAGTAGGTTCGGACCTTTGCTCGGTCGGGATCGGGCCCGCTGGCGGCCATGAGGAACCGGAACATGTCCTCGGCCGAATCCTCGAACCCACAGGCCTTCTGCAGCGGCGTGCCGCCTCCGAGGTAGATGAGCCCGCCCGACATCGCCGAGGTCCCGCCGCCCGCACCCGCAGCCTCGAGGGCCAGGACCTCAGCCCCCGCCTCGACCGCCCCCAACACCGCACAGGCCCCGGCGGCGCCGAGGCCCACCACGACCACGTCGGCCTCGAGATCCCAGCCGGCGACCGCGGCCACCGGAAGCGGCCCGATGGAATCTTGTTCTCGGTCGAGCATGGCCGGTGACCCTAGTCATGCCGTCGCGGTCCGGCACCGGCCGCTCCTCGCTCGGTCGCGGAGGGCCACGACCGTTTGCCGTACGACCAGCCGCCACCTACGCTCGGCGCCCGCTGATGGATCCCCGAACCCCGGTCCTGGTCGGTGCCGCCCGCGTCACCCAACGCTACGACGACGCCAACCGCGCGCTCGAAGCCGTCGAGCTCATGATGCAGGCAACGGACGCCGCCATCCACGATGCCGGCTCGCCCCGGTCTCTCGAGCGGGTCGGTCTGGTGCTCGTACCCAAGGGAATCTGGTCCTACCCCGACCCGGGCCGCCTCGTCGGTGACCGCTTCGGCCTCCACGGGGCCCGCACCGTGCTGGCCGAAGTTGGCATCTTGCAACAGACGCTGCTGTCGCACGCCGCCGAGCAGATCGCCCTCGGCGCCATCGAGACCGCCTTGGTGGTCGGCGGCGAGGCGAAGTACCGGTCCCTGCGGGCCGCCATCACTGCCACCGTGGCTCCCGAGTCGGTGCAGGTGGCCGAACCCGACGAGCTGTGGCTGCCCGCCGACGAGATCCTGGCCGGAGTGGAGATCGAACGGGACCTGGCCGTGCCGGCGCACCAGTACGCCGTGATCGAGAGCGCGCTACGCCACGCCGATGGGCTGAGCGCGACGGCCCAACGGGACCGCCTCGGCCAGCTCGGTGCCTCCTTCGCCGCGGTGGCCGCCGCCGATCCGCTGGCGTGGGACCGCTCCGCGCCCTCGGCCGCCACCATCACCACGGCCAGTGACGTCAACCGCATGGTGGCCAGCCCCTACACCAAGTTGCTGTGCTCGCAATGGAACGTGGACCAGGCGGCCGCCCTCATCCTGACCTCGGTGGCCGAGGCCGAACGGTTGGGCATCGCCCGGGACCGGTGGGTGTTCCCGCTGGCCGCCGCCGGCTCCGACGCCATGATCCCGCTGTCGTGTCGGGCGAACCTCCATCGCTCGCCGGCCACCGCCTTGGCCTTCGCCGCCGCTCTCGACCACGCTGGCCTCCGGCCAAGCGAGATCAACCACCTGGACCTCTACAGCTGCTTCCCTGCCGCGGTCCAGGTCCAGGCCCACGAGCTCGGGATCGGCTTGGACCGCTCCCTGACCGTCAACGGGGGCATGACCTTCGGCGGTGGTCCCCTCAACAACGCCGCCCTCCAGGCCGTGGCCGCCATGGTCGGCGTGCTGCGAGGCGACCCGGGCTCGACCGGGCTCGTCACCGCGGTCAGCGGCATGCTCACCAAGCCGGCCGCCGGGGTGTGGTCGACCGCCGAGCCGGCAGCGCCGTTCCGTCACGTCGACGTGACCGACGCGGCGCGGGCGTCGACGCCGACGCAACCGCTCGATCCCGACGGGACGGGGCCAGCCATCATCGTGGGCGCCACCGTGCTCCACGATCGTGGGATCCCCAGTCGCACGGTGGCTGTCGCCGAGTTCGCCGACGGCCGCCGCACGGTGGCGGTGGACCCTGACCCTCAGGCGGCCGCCGAGCGGGTCGAGTTGGATCTGGTCGGCCACGAGATCACCATCGCGCTCGCCGGACGCTGGGGCTGACCGCAAGCCGCCATTCGTTCGCCGGGACCCACGTTGCGCTCCTTGACGGCGGCGGGCAGGATGACGCCCGTCACCCACATTCGTCGAACCGATCGCACCGGGGAGAACCGTGCCAGTCGACCCGAACCTGCAGCCCCTGCTCGACGTCATCAACGGGATGGACGGCGGTGACCTCTCCGAGCTCTCGGTCAGCGAGGCCCGCGAGCTCCTGCGCATGATGGCGGCGGTCGACGGCGAGCCCGATGCGGTGGCCGAGCTGTCGGACCGCACCATTCCCGGCCCGGCTGGACCCATTCCGGTGCGGGTCTACCGACCCGAGAGCGACGCCGCCGCACTGCCGATCCTGGTCTGGTACCACGGCGGCGGCTGGGTGATCGGCGATCTCGAGACCGCCGACTGGACAGCTCGCCGCCTGGCCAACCGGGTCGGTGCCGTCGTTGTCTCGGTCGACTACCGCCTCGCCCCGGAACACCAGTTCCCCGCCGCCGTCGAGGACTGCTGGGCCGCCCTCGAGTGGGCCTCCACCAGCGGTGCCGAGGTGGGAGGCGACCCGGGTCGCCTGGCCGTCGGCGGTGACAGCGCCGGTGGGAACCTGGCGGCGGTGATGGCCATCGCGGCCCGGGACCGGGGGCTCACCGGCCTGCGCTACCAGCTCCTCGTCTACCCCGCCACCGACCTGACCATGAGCCATCCGTCCATCGACGAGAACGGCGAGGGGTACCTGCTCACCAAGAAGGCCATGGTCTGGTTCACCGACCATTACCTCGGGGCTGATGGTGACCCCAAGGACGTGCAGGCCTCCCCCATCTACACCGCGGACCTCTCCGGCTTGGCCCCGGCCACCGTCCTCACTGCCGGCTTCGATCCCCTGCGAGACGAGGGCGACGAGTACGCGGCGCTGCTGGCCAACGCCGGGGGCGCCGTCCAGCACCGCAGCTACGAGACGATGATCCATGGGTTCTTCTCCATGGGCGCGACGGTGCCCGTGGGCGACGACGCCCTCGCCGCCGCCGCCGCCGACCTGCGCGCCGCCCTGAGCTGAAGGGCTGTCACCCATGACCCCGAACGAGAGGTTGGCAGGGACCGTCGCCCTGGTCACCGGCGCCGCGTCCGGCATCGGCGCCGCCTGCGCGGCACGCTTCACGGCCGAGGGCGCCACCGTGGTCACGCTGGACTTGGCCGGCGGGGTGGACCACCAGGTCGACGTGCGGGACGAAGCAGCCATCGCCGCCGTCATCGACGGGCTGGTCTCTCGCCACGGTCGGCTGGACTCGGTGGTCAACGCCGCGGGCGTGGCCGGCGGTGGTCCGGTGCATCTGCTCGAGCTCGAGGAGTGGAACCGAGTCCTGTCCGTCAACTTGACCGGCACGTTCATCGTGGCCAAGCACGCCCTGCGCCAGATGGTGACCCAACGCTCGGGCTCCATCATCAACATCGCCAGCATCGAAGGCATCGAGGGCACCGAGGGCGGCAGCACCTACAACGCCTCGAAGGCGGGGGTTGTCATGCTCACCAAGAACATGGCGATCGACTACGGCAGCTCTGGGATCCGGGTCAACGCCATCTGCCCCGGGTTCATCGAGACCCCGATGATGGCTGCGGTGACCGAGATGCCCGGCATGGAGGTGTTCCGCCAGAAGCTGCTCGAGGAGCACAAGCTCAACCGTTTCGGGCGACCGGACGAGATCGCCGGGGCTGCGCTCTTCCTGGCCTCAGCAGATGCCTCCTTCGTGACCGGCCACGCCCTGGTCGTCGACGGAGGCTTCACCGCCGGCATGCGCCCCGGCATCCTCGACAGCATGGGGCTGTTCTCGCCCTGAGCGTTGTCCCGACGTGGTTTCGCCGGGACCGATAGGTTCGTCAGGCAGAGTTCATCTGCCGGCCACCCAAAGGACACCGCCATGTCATCGGATGTCTCTCCGCCACACCACTGGTCGCGGCGCCAGTTCCTGGGCGCCGGATCGGCCGCGGCCGCTGCGGCGCTGCTGGCCGCATGCGGCGGATCGAAGGGCTCTGGATCGGCCACGGCCACGTCCGGAGCACCCACGACGGGTAGCTCGCTGAACGACGTGGACCACGTCGTGATCCTCTTCCAGGAGAACCGTTCGTTCGACCAGTACTTCGGCACTCGCAAGAACGTACGGGGCTTCGGCGACCCGAACATCACGCAGACCACCCAGGGCAGGCCGATCTGGTACCAGGCCAATGCCGAGGATCCCGACGGGTACGTCCTGCCCTATCTCATCGACACGGCTACCACGAGTTGGGCGTGCGCGCCCGACGCCGACCACAGCTGGCAGGGCCAGCACACGGCATGGAACAACGGAAAGAACGATCTGTTCGGCCGGGTACCCAAGCCCGTACAGATGGGGTACTTCAACCGGGCCGACCTTCCCTACTACTACGCCCTGGCTGATGCCTTCACGGTGTGTGATCAGTACTTCTGCTCGGTGCTGGGCCCGACGGACCCGAACCGCTTCTACTCGATGGGCGCCACCATCGACCCGGCGGGCACGGGCGGCGGCCCGGTGATCGACAACACGGTCAAGCCGTTCACGTGGACGACCTATCCGGAGCGCTTGCAAGCGGCCGGGATCACCTGGCGGGTGTACCACGAGGTCGACGACTACGACGACAACGTGCTCAAGCACTTCGCCCAGTTCCAGAATCTGCCCGAGACCGACCCTCTGTACGACAACGCCATCCGCAACCGCGACGCCGATGCCTTCGTCCGGGACGCGGCGGCCGGCAACCTCCCGCAGGTGAGTTGGATCGTGGCGCCTGAGGCCAAATCCGAGCACCCCTCTTACCCGCCGGCGGTGGGTGAGGACTACGTGTCCAAGTACATCGGCGCGGTGCTGGCCAACCCCGAGGTGTTCGCCAAGACCGTGTTCATCCTCAGCTACGACGAGAACGGCGGATTCTTCGACCACGTCCCGCCGCCCACGCCCCCACCGGGCACGCCCGGCGAATTCATCAACGGCCAGCCCATCGGACTCGGCTTTCGCGTCCCGACGGTGGTCATCTCACCGTGGAGCAACCAGGGGACGGTCAACTCTGAGGTGTTCGACCACACGTCGACCCTGCGCTTCCTCGAGGCCCGCTTCGGCGTAGAAGTGCCCAACCTGACCGAGTGGCGCCGCCAGACCTGCGGCGATATGACCTCCACGTTGAACTTTTCCACTCCGAACCCGGCGACCCCCACGCTGCCTTCGACCCAGGAACGGGCCACCGCCGCCCTCGCCGGCTGCTCGACGCTCCCACCGGCCACCATCCCGCATCCGCAGGCGCTTCCCACCGTCGAGACCTGACCCCGAGGCGCGTCTCTGATTCTGGCGATGATCTGGTCCCCCACGGCGCACCAAATCGTCGCCAGAACGGGAGGGGCGCGTGGGGCCTCGTAGAGTCCCCCCATGGACTTCTCTGTGTGGCCCAATCCCGCCCAGGCCTGGTCTGATGTCGTCGAGGTCGCCCTTCATGCCGAAGCCACCGGCTGGGACGGTGTGTGGGTGGCAGACCATTTCATGGGCGACGCCGGCGGCTTTGGTCCAGTTGAGACCCCCACGCTGGAGGCCACCGCCGCGCTCGCGGCCCTGGCGTCTCTCACCGAGCGGGTGCGGATGGGCTCGCTCGTGTTCGGGGCGACCTACCGTCACCCGGCGGTACTGGCCAACTGGGCCGCCACCGTCGACCAGGTGAGCGGCGGTCGCCTGGTGCTGGGTGTCGGTGCCGGATGGCAGGAGAACGAACACGTCCAGTACGGGATCGAGCTCCCGCCCGTCGGGGCCCGGGTCTCGCGCTTCGAGGAGTACTGCCACGCGCTCGCCGGCCTTCTGCGCCAGCCGCTCACGACGCTGGAGGGGAACTGGTTTTCCTTGCACGATGCGGTGTGCGAGCCCAAGCCCGTGCAGGACCCGCTCCCGTTGCTCATCGGGGGCAAGGGCGATCGCATGCTGGGCATCACCGCCCGTTACGGCGACGCCTGGAACATGTGGAGCCTGCCCGACACGTTCGCCGAACGCAGCGCCGCGCTCGATCGCGCCTGTGATGCCCTCGAACGAGATCCGTCCACCATCCGGCGATCGACCCAGGCCCTCATCCGACTCACTGATGACGAGGCCGGCGCCCGGCGCTTCGTCGAGGCCGTGGCTCCACGGGCAGCCGTGGCCGGTACCCCGGCCCAGATCGCCGAGGTCGTGGCCGGGTGGCGTGATGCTGGCGTGGACGAGCTCATCGTGCCGGACTTCACGCTCGGGTCGGGTCCGAACCGCCTCGACGCCCTGGACCAACTCATCGAGCAGCTGGCGCCGGTGTTCCGGGTCTGAACTGACACACCTGAGCACCGGTAGGCTCGCCCCGTGCCGCACGGCCCCCTCCCCGCTCGGCGGATCCGTTTCGAGTACCCGCCGGACTTCGACCCGGCCTGGAACCCCCGCCTCCCTGACTTCGCCTGCGCCGCCAACAGCGTGTCGCTGCTCATGCCGTACGCCGAGCCCTATTTCGTGAAGTCGGTGCGCTCCGCGTTCCCCCTGCTCGACGATTCAACCTGGCCTTCGCCGCCGGGTCCGAAACGATTGCGTTCACCTTGGCCCACACGGCTCACCCAGGAGGGCGACGATCTCCGGCAACGCGCCGTCGAGCAACTCGTCGACAACCACCGGCAACTGAGCGTCCGAGTGCCCTGTGGGGTGGTCAATTGAAGGAACGACCTACACCACCGGACGCCGCGTGAGGGATGGGTGGGCCAAGATGGGGAGATGGGCGCGCTGATCGAGGACTACGGGATCATCGGCGACACCCGGACCGTGGCTCTCGTCGATCGCAGCGGATCCATCGACTGGTGGTGCGCACCCCGCATCGACTCCGGAGCCTGCTTCGCCGCGCTGGTGGGCGAGCCCCGCCACGGTCGCTGGCTGATCTCCACCGTCGAGCCCACCGAGGAGGTCAATCGCGCCTACCACCCCGACACGCTCGTGCTCGAAACCATCCACCGCACGGCCGGCGGCACGGTGGCGGTGATCGACTTCATGTCCCCCGACGCCGGCGATCCCACCATCTTCCGGGTGGTCGAGGGCCGCGAGGGCACGGTGTCGATGCAGCTCGAGCTCATCGCCCGGTTCGACTACGGCTCGATCATCCCGTGGGTCCAGCGCACCGGCGACGGGCTCACCCTCGTCGCCGGCGGGGACGGCCTCGTGTTCAGCAGCCCCATCCCCCTCCAGGGCCGGGACTTCACCACGGTGGCGGAGTTCTCGGTGAGCAAGGGGCAGCAGGTCGGCTTCTCCCTGGCGTGGTACCCGGCCGTGGAGATGCCCCCGCTCGCCCTGGATCCGTTGGCCGCGCTGCGCCGGACCGAGGCGTGGTGGCAGACCTGGGTGGGTCGGTGCACCTACGCCGGCGAGTGGCGCGACGACGTGGTGCGCTCACTCATCACCCTCAAGGCCCTGTCCTACGCACCCACCGGGGCCATCACCGCCGCCGCCACCACGTCACTCCCGGAGCAGATCGGTGGCGTGCGCAACTGGGACTACCGCTACTCGTGGCTGCGCGACGCCTCGTTCACCCTCGAGGCCCTGCTCCTCAGCGGCTACACCGAGGAGGCCCTGGCCTGGCACCATTGGCTGCGCCGGGCCGTGGCCGGCAAACCCGGCGATGTCCAGATCATGTACGGGGTCGGGGGCGAGCGTCGCCTGACCGAGCTCGAGCTCGACTGGCTCCCCGGTTACGAGGGCTCGCGCCCGGTGCGCATTGGCAACCAGGCCAGCGAGCAGTTCCAACTCGACGTGTTCGGCGAGGTGCTCGACGCGGCATGGACGGCCGTTCGCTCCGAGATGGGTCAGCGAGTGGTCGAGCACCAGGACCCCCACGGCGCCGTCGGTGATCTGCTCCCGGAGATGATGCAGCATCTGGAGTCGGTCTGGAACCATCCCGACGACAGCATCTGGGAGATCCGTGGTCCCCGCCGACACTTCACCCACTCCAAGGTCATGGCCTGGGTGGCCTTCGACCGGGCGATCCGCATCGCCGACGCCCTCGGGTGGGACTCGCTGCCCATCGATCGCTGGGCCGACCTTCGCGACGAGATCCACGAACAGGTGTGTGCCCGGGGATGGAGCGAGGCCCAACAGAGCTTCGTGCAGTACTACGGCTCCGAGCGGCTCGACTCCAGCCTGCTGATGCTGGCCCGGGTCGGATTCCTCCCGCCGACGGACCCCCGCATCATCGGCACCGTCGACGCCATCCAGCGTGAGTTGGTGGTCGACGGGTTCGTGCTGCGCTATGCCACCGAGGACATCGACACGGTGGACGGACTCCCTCCGGGCGAGGGTACGTTTCTACTGACCACGTTCTGGCTGGCCGACAACCTGGCCCTCATCGGCCGTCGGGACGAGGCCATGGCGCTGTTCGAGCGGCTGCGAGCTCTCCAGAACGACGTCGGCCTCTTCTCCGAGGAGTACGACCCGGTGTCCGGGCGAATGCTGGGCAATGTGCCCCAAGCGTTCTCCCACCTGGCCTTCATCATCTCCGCGGCCAGCCTTTCGATGGGCGAGCACGGCCCCATGGCCAAACGCACCCGGGCCGGTTGACCGGGCCAAACGACCAATCGCGCGTGATCGTGAACCACCCTCCGGAGGATGCACCGATGGCTGTCACCCCGCTCCGCTCGCGCCCGGCCTGGGCGTCCCTCGAGCGCCACCACGCCGACATCGCCGGGCGTCATCTGCGCGACCTGTTCGCGCAGGACCCCGACCGGGGTGAGCGCCTGACGCTCGAAGCCGCCGGCCTCTACCTCGACTACTCCAAGAACCGGATCACCGATGAGACGATGGCGCTCCTCGTGCAACTGGCAGAGGAGTCATCACTGGCCCAGCGACGCGACGCCATGTTCGCGGGGGCTCCCATAAACGTCTCCGAGCAACGCTCGGTACTCCACGTGGCCCTGCGCGTGCCCGCCGGCGGCACCCTCGTGGTCGAGGGCGTGGACGTGGTCACCGAGGTCCACACCGTGCTCGACCGGATGACGGCGTTCAGTGAGCGGGTGCGCTCGGGGGACTGGACGGGCCACACCGGCAAGCCCATCCGCACCGTCATCAACGTCGGCATCGGCGGTTCCGACCTCGGACCGGTCATGGCCTATGAGGCGCTGCGGGCCTACAGCCAGCGCGATCTCACGTTCCGGTTCGTCTCCAATGTGGATGCCACCGACTTCGTGGAGGCCACCCGGGACCTCGATCCGGCCGAGACCCTGTTCATCATCTCGTCCAAGACGTTCGCCACGTTGGAGACCCTGACCAACGCCCAATCCGCCCGCGATTGGGTGGTGGGGGCGTTGGAGGACGAGGCCGCCGTGGCCCGCCACTTCGTGGCGGTGTCCACCAACGCCGAACGGGTCGCCGCTTTCGGGATCGACACCGCCAACATGTTCGGGTTCTGGGACTGGGTGGGCGGCCGGTACTCGATGGACTCGGCCATCGGGTTGTCCACCATGCTGGCCGTGGGGCCCGCGCACTTTGCCGAACTCCTCGCCGGATTCCACGAGATGGACGAGCACTTCCGCACCGCTCCCCTCGCCCAGAACCTCCCAGTGATCATGGGTCTTCTCGCGGTCTGGTACGGCGATTTCTTCGACGCCCACACCGTCGGGGTCATGCCCTATGAGCAGTACCTCAAGCGCTTCCCGGCCTACCTCCAGCAACTCACCATGGAGTCCAACGGCAAACACGTCACCCTCGACGGGACGCCGGTCGACTATCAGACCGGCGCCGTCTACTGGGGCGAGCCGGGGACCAATGGCCAGCACAGCTTCTACCAGTTGATCCATCAGGGCACGAAGCTCATCCCGGTCGATCTCATCGGGTTCGCCAACAGCCTCAACCCGTTGCGCGACCACCACGACATCCTGTCGTCCAACGTGTTCGCCCAGGCCGAGGCTCTGGCCTTCGGCAAGACCGAAGCCGAGGTCCGCGCCGAGGGCACCCCGGAGTCGGTCGTCCCCCACCGGGTCATGGAGGGCAACCGGCCCACGAATGTGCTGTTGGCTGACCAGCTCACCCCCCGCCTGCTGGGCAGCCTCATCGCCCTCTACGAGCACAGCGTGTTCACCCAGGGCACGATCTGGGGGATCGACTCGTTCGATCAGTGGGGAGTCGAACTGGGCAAGGCCTTGGCCAACCGCATAGTCCCCGAGCTCACGCGCGCGACCGAACCCGACCTGACCCACGACTCGTCGACCAACGCCCTTATCCGCCGCTACCGCTCGCTCAAGCACCCCGCGCGCTAACCCCCGACCCAGGAGATCCTTCGATGGCAACCGACCACCCCACCCAGCTCGGCATGATCGGGCTCGGACGGATGGGGGCCAACCTCGTCCGCCGTCTCATGGCCGACGGCCATCCCTGCGTTGGCTACGACGTCTTTGCCGACGCCGTTGCCGCCCTGGCCGCCGAAGGCGCCACCGGGGCGACCACACTGCCCGAGTTCGTGGCCGCCCTCGACACCCCGCGTGCCATCTGGATCATGGTGCCGGCCGCCGTCGTGCAGCAGACGCTCGACGAGCTGGCCCCGCTGCTCGACCCCGACGATGTGGTGATCGACGGGGGGAACTCCTATTACCGCGACGACATCACCCGAGCCCAGGACCTGGCTCGCTCGCAGATTCACTACGTGGATTGCGGGACGAGCGGCGGCGTGTGGGGGTTGGAGCGGGGCTACTCGCTCATGATCGGTGGCGAGGACGCCATCGTCGAGCGGCTCGACCCGATCTTTCGGACCATCGCCCCCGGCGAAGGAAGTGCCGAGCCCACCCCGGCGCGGACTCGCACCGACGGCACCGCCCAGGACGGCTACCTGCACTGCGGGCCCAACGGCGCCGGCCACTTCGTGAAGATGGTCCACAACGGCGTCGAGTACGGGATGATGGCGTCGATCGCCGAAGGCCTCAGCATCATCAAGCACGCCAACGCCGGCACCCTCACACGCGAGGCTGACGCCGAAACCACGCCGTTGCGCGACCCGTGGGCTTATCAGTACGACATCGACGTAGCCGAGGTGGCGGAGGTCTGGCGCCGGGGATCGGTGGTCGGGTCGTGGCTCGTCGACCTGACCGCTGATGCCCTGGCCCGCTCACCGCAGCTCGACGACTTCGCCGGCCGAGTGTCCGACTCGGGCGAGGGGCGCTGGACGGTGGCGGCGGCCGTCGACACCGGCGTGCCGGCCCCGGTCATCACCGCGTCGCTGTTCGAACGCTTCGCCACCCGAGGCGAAGGCGACTTCGCGGCCAGGGTCCTGTCCGCCATGCGGGCCGAGTTCGGCGGCCACGCCGAAAAGCCGGCGTGAACGACATACCTCCCGACCGCAGCACGATCGACACCGCGACGCTCGAGCGGGTCCGGGCCGACGTGACCTCGGCCCGGGCCCATTTCAACCACGCCGGTATGTCCCTCACGCCGGCACCGGTCCTCGACCGGGTCCTCACCCATCTCCAGTTGGAGGCCGAGCTGGGCGGCTACGAGGCCGCCGTGGCCGTGGGAGACGAGCTGGCGGCGGTCCCTGCGGTGCTGGCCGAGATGCTGGGGGCGACCGCCGACGAGATCGCCGCCACCGAGAGTGCGACCCGAGCCTGGGAGACCGCGTTGTGGTCCCTGGCCGAGACCTTCGACTACCGCGGCGGTGACCGGATCATCGTCGACCAGTTCGCCTATGCCACCGTCCACTCGACCCTGGCCGCCCTGCATCGCAGCCGGGGGGTCGAGATGACCGTGGTGCCAGCCCACCCCGACGGCCGGCTCGACGCCGCCGCGCTGGCCGCCTCCCTAGACGAACACACCCGCGTGGTGGTCGTCACGCACATGCCGACCCATGTCGGTACCGTCACCGATGTGGCCGCCGTTGGCCGGCTGCTGGCCGGGTCCGACGCCGTGTTCGCGGTGGACCTCAGCCAAACTCTGGGCCAGCTCCCCATCGACGTGGGCGCCATCGGCTGCGACGTGGCGTTCGCCCCTGGCCGCAAGTTCCTGCGGGCACCACGGGGCACGGCCGTGTTGTACGTCCGGGCCGCGCTGGCCGACCAGATCGTGCCGCTGGCTCTCCCCTTCGGCGCGGTCGACCCCGACGACCTCGGCCGCTTCACCTTGCCGGCCGGCCTCCGCCGCCTCGACCAGTTCGAGTACGGGGTGGCCGCCCGTCTGGGCGTGGCCGAGGCGGCCCGCTACGCCATGGCCCTTGGCTTGGACCGGATCGGTGCCACGATGGCCGATCGCAGCCGGGCGGTCATCGAGCGGCTGGCGTCATTCGATGGCGTCCGACTGACGGGCACTCCCGATGACCGGGGCATCATCTCGTTCGTGCATCCGACGCTGAGCCCCGAGGCGGTTCAGGTCGGACTGTCCGCCCACGGCGTCAACACCTGGGTCAACCCGGCGGGGGGCGCACCCTTCGACGCCGCCGCACGGCCCGTGCTGCCTTCGGTGCGGGTGTCCCCGCACTATCTGACCAGCGACGACGACCTCGACCGACTTGAACGGGCGCTGCACGCCCTGGATTGAGTCGGCCTCTCTTGGGCGCGCAGGCGCCGCCCTTGGGCATCGACCTCTCGGGAAGCTGGCGCTTGACACTCACGGCGCGGTCCCTTCATACTCAACCAACTAGTTGATTACCTGAATGGCTGATTATGACCATGACCGAAGATCCGCTCAGCGGCACCTTTGCTGCCCTGGCCGACCCCACCCGTCGGGCCATCCTCGGACGGCTCGCCACCGGGGAGGCCACGGTCAATGAGCTGGCCAAGCCGTTTCCCATCAGCCTCCAGGCGGTCTCCAAACACCTCAAGGTGCTCGAACGCGCCGGCCTGATCACCCGAGGCCGCGACGCACAGTTCCGGCCCTGCCGGCTCGATGCCGCCCCGCTGGAGACCGCCTCCAACTGGCTCGAGAGCCAGCGTCAGGTCTGGGAGCACCGGCTCGACCGACTCGACCAACACCTGCAACACATCCAACGAGAACGGGAAAGGACCCCGTCATGACCGAAACCTCAGATGCTCCAGGCGAGACCCTCGGAGAAGTCACGATCACCCGGGAGTTCGATGCCCCCCGTGACGTGGTCTTCCGGGCCCTCGTCGAGCCCGAGCAGTTCATCCGCTTCTGGGGCCCGGTGGGCATGCACGTCCCACTCTCCAGCGTGGTCATCGAACCGTGGGCAGGCGGAAGGTTCGAGTCCACCATGATTCCCGACGACGACCCGGACAACCCCGGGTTCCCCATGAAGGCCGTGTTCGTCGAGGTCGTCGAGCCGGAGATCTTCGCCTTCAGCGAGCCCGACTCGGGCATGACCTCGACCGGCACGCTCACTGACCTCGGAGGGGGCAGGACCCGCCTGGTCATCCACCAGACCAACGTCCCCGAGATGTATCGGAGCCCCGAAGCCTTGGCCGGTTTCAACACCAGCCTTGATCGGCTGGCCGACCATCTCGCCACGCTCTGAGGGTCGGGATACGGAGAGCCACACAACGTCGGTCCCTCTGTTCTGGGCGCTCCGCTCAGGGCGTTTAGCTGCGCTTGAGCAGGAGCTGGAACTCGAGGGTCCCGTGATCGTCGACGGACACGACGACTGGGCTGGTGGGTACGGCCACGCCGTAGTCGGCAAACGTGAGGTCGATCGACCCCACCACCACCGCGGTGCCGTTCACCAGCTGGGCCTGCAGCGGGATCTCGACCTGCTTGGTAGTGCCGTGAATAGTGAGATCACCGACGGCGGTCACCGATATCGACGCGCCGGTGGCGGCCGCCGGTCCCAGGTCGACGGACTGAGTGAGGGTGAAGGTGGCCGTCGGGTACTGCGAGGTGGCGAGGGCCGACTGCACCTTGTCGTCGCAGCAACCGGCCAGGGTCTGACCCGCCGGGTGGTGCGGATCAGGTGGTCTCGTGGGCTAACCAGGCAAGCACCCCGTTCGCGGCGGCCACCGCGGTGGAGAACGTGGCTTGGAGCAGGTAGCCGCCCGTCGGCGCCTCCCAGTCGAGCATCTCGCCCGCGACGAACGTGCCGGGCCGACGCCGCACCATGAAATGCTCATCGAACTCGCCGAACTGGATACCACCGGCGGTGGAGATCGCCCGTTCCAGCGGCTGGGGGGCGATCAGTGGCAACGGCATGTCTTTCACCAGACTGGCCAAGGCCCGAGGCTCGGCGGGCAGGTCGTTGGCGGTGACCTCGCGAAGAAGGCCAACCCCGACCGGGGCCAGACCCGCCCGGCGCAACAGCGTGGCCCGCGACTCCTTGGCCCGCCGGCGGAGGAACCGGTCGGCCAGGTCATCGACCGACAGATCGGGACGGAGATCGACCATCAGCGTGACTGGTGCCTCCCGCTCGAGGGCATCGCGTAACGGAGCGGCCAGGCCGTAGACCGCTCCCCCTTCGACCCCCGTGGCCGTGATCACCGCGTCCCCCCGGACGGATGCCCCAGCGAAGGTGAGGCGGACATTCTTGATCGGCGTGCCGGCGAAGCGGTCCCGGAACGTGCTCGTCCAACCGACCCGGAAGCCGACATTGGCCGCCCGGAGGGGGGCCACCCCGATGCCAGCGGCGGTGACTGGGCCCACCCAGGCACCGTCGGAGCCCACCCGGGGCCAGCTCGCCCCGCCCAACGCCAACACGGCGGCATCGGCCTCGACCGTGACCGGGGACCCGTCGGCAGAGGTGAACAACAACGCGCCGGGCTCGTCACCCCACGCCTTCCAGGTGTGGCGCACTTGTATCTCCACCCCGAGCTCATCGAGCCGGCGGAGCCAGGCCCGCAGCAGCGGGGTGGCCCGGAATGCGGCCGGGAACACCCTGCCGCTCGAACCGACGAACGGCTCCTGGCCGAGCCCGGCGCACCAGGCCCGCAGCTCGTCGGGACCGAAGCCCTCGATGCTCGGCGCCAACACGGACCGAGCCGGCCCGTAGCGGGCCAGGAACTCGTCTTGTGGTTCGGTGTGGGTCAGGTTGAGACCACCCCGGCCGGCCAGCAGGAACTTCCGTCCCACTGACGGCATCCGCTCGAAAACGGTAACGGCCATCCCCGCGGTGGCCAGGACCTCGGCCGCCATCAGCCCGGCGGGGCCACCCCCAACCACGGCGACATGGCGAGCGACGGGGTGGACCATCGTCTCAGGCTACGGATTGGCGGGGACCGATCAGCGATCGAGCTGCCGGTGGGGGTGGCCACCCGGGGCGGGCGCGATTGCCGCGATGGCCCGTCATCACCGGGTTACCCTCAGCGAGTGCCACAGCGGGTCGGCCTTTTAAGGGTGTACAGGCACCGAACGTGTGTTCTACTATCCCGCTCATGCAGCGAGATGGCATTCAGATGACTTTCGAGCTCGCAAGGGAGCTGGCCCCTTCGAGTTGGGAAGGTGAGCACGGTGAGGTCTTTACTCGCCGGTGGGTTGTCGAGCTGATCCTCAATCTCGTCGGGTACACGGCGGATCGCGATCTCGCCACGATGACAGCGGTCGAGCCGTCATGCGGGGCCGGTGCGTTCCTTGGGCCGATGGTCGAACGTCTCGTGGCGTCATGCGTACTGCACAACCGACGCATCGAGGACTCTGCTCGCGCGTTGCGCGCCTTCGATCTACTTGAGAGCAACGCTGAGCTTGCGCGTAAGAACGTGACAGCTCAGCTCGTCGGGGGCGGAGCCGGGCTACTTGACGCAGAGGAGCTCGCCGCCCAATGGGTCACGGCCGGGGACTTTCTTCTCTTGCCACACAGTGAGCGGTCCGCCGATTTCGTACTCGGCAACCCGCCGTACATACGGCTGGAGAACTTGCCAGCGGATCGCAACGCTGCCTACCGGCGGGCATGCCCGACCATGCGTGGTCGCAGCGATATTTTCGTTGGCTTCATCGAACTGGGGTTGCGTCTGCTCAAGTCTGACGGCGCCCTCGGCTTCATCGTCGCCGACCGATGGATGCGCAACCAGTACGGCGCTGCGCTACGAGTGCTCGTGGCTGAGCAGTTCTCCATTGATGCGGTCATCGAGGTGCACGACGTGGACGCGTTCGAGGATGAGGTGTCGGCCTACCCGGCCGTGACAGTGATCCGCCGCCAACAGCAGACGACGCCGATCGTCGCCTCGACCACCGGCTCGTTCGGCGAGCGAGACGCCAAGCTCCTTCAGCAGTGGGCGTTGAAGCGGTCTACCAAGCCTCTCGTGCTCCCGTCGGTTCACGCAGCACAACTGCCTGGGTGGTTCAGTGGCGCCGAGTCATGGCCGTCCGCCACACCCGAGCAACTGACGGTGCTCGCTGATCTCGAGAAGCGTTGCCCCCCGCTCGAGGACCCTCTTACTGGGACGCGGATAGGTATCGGCCTCGCTACCGGGGCCGACGACATCTATCTCACTCGGGACCCCAGCGCGGTCGAGCCTGAGCGGCTGCTGCCCCTAGTCATGGCCAAGGACCTGGCTTCGGGTCGCGTGGCCTGGTCCGGCACCTACCTCGTCAATCCGTGGGACGACGAAGGTCTGGTCGACATCGATGAATGGCCGCTGCTTCGCGCCTATCTCGAGCGGCATGGCAAGCGGGTGAGGGCCCGGCATACGGCGTCGAAGTCGCCGGCTCGCTGGTACAAGACAATCGACCGCATGACCCCCGGTCTGCTCGCCCGGCCGAAGCTCCTCCTGCCCGAGATGAAGTCATCAGCTCACCCAGTGCTCGACGAGGGCGACTACTACCCGCATCACAACCTCTACCACGTCACATCGACTGGCTGGGATCTTGAGGTGCTTGGCGGCCTGATGCTCTCCGAGGTCGCGAACCTCTTCGTCGGCGCCTACTGCGTGAAGATGCGAGGCGGCACCTACCGCTTCCAGGCGCAGTACCTTCGGCGCATTCGGGTGCCGGTTGCCGAGAGTATGAGACGCGCTGACAAGAAGGCCTTGGCGAACGCGTTCGCTCAGCGCGATGTCGAGGCCGCCACCGCTATCGCACTCAGGCTTTACGGGATTGCCGACGTTCCAGACCGGATGGTCGCTAGTGCCGTTGCGTGAGCACTCTTGGTTGGCGTGCAACGTGGAAGGTTTGTGATGGCAGCAAAACAAGCTCCGAAGCTCGAGCGGTTCGATCGCTTCATCCCAGTCGAGCCCTGGGTGAATCCGTGGCAGCCCGATGGCTTGTATTCCGCCGACTTCGACTTGTTGGAACAACTTCTTCGCGTTGCCGTCGG
>DHIQ01000237.1:0-8561 GCA_002403895.1 Candidatus Neomicrothrix sp. UBA4742 | reverse complement strand
GGCCGCGCGTACACCAAGCAGGCCGATGTCGTGATCGCGTCCTGGCCCGCCGGTGTCGAAGTGTTGATCTCGACGAAGACGATGTTGTCTTCATTTCAAAAGAATCTGAGGAACCGGTTCGAGGAGGGCTACGGCGACGCGAAGAACCTCCGTGGGCGGCACCCCATGGCAGCCCTGGGCTTCCTCTACATCCTTGGAGCTGACGCCCCAGAGGAGGCGAAGGTCTTCGCCGTCGACATGCTGCGGAAGCTCGTCACCGAGCCTGACGTGTATGACTGTGCCTGCCTACTGGTCCTCGACGGTGCTCAAGGCCGAGTCGAGGAGCCGAACGAAATCCCCGACGACCGTGGGCCAAACGAGGAGCCATCGGGGCTCGTCGTCCCGAACGGCGAGATGAGCGAGTCTGACGAGGGATCAGTATCGGCCAGGGAAGTTGATTGGAGCACCCCTCCGGAGGAGGGGTCAGCCGCTAGCGTCCGTCTCATCCATTCCGAGGTGCCCAAAGATCTCTCCGCGAACCAATTCTTTGCAACGCTTGTCACCGCCGCTCTCGGGCGGGTTCCTGTCGCGATGTACCCCGTCGTGCGCGAGCGCATCGCGTATGGTCCATCGAAGGCTTAGAGCCGCCTGTCGACCACAAATCTGCATCCGGAGGGCCGATCGGGTGCTGTCGGGAAAGAGCGCGGGAGTTAGACCGCGCCTCGCCCGTTCAGCGGGGATCCCTCACTCTCGACGACACGAGTCCTCGGTACGATGCCTGCCCGTGGAGCACCCGTGGAACTCAGCACTTCGTCGACGGTGACCTGGCCCGCTACCGGCAGGTGGTCGACCTCAACGTCGAGGCGCTGGTGGAACTCGCCCACGCCGCGCTGGGTTCGATGCAGGCTCGCCGCCGTGGATGGGTGATCAACATCTCTTCGCTCGGAGGCCACGCCCCTGGTCCCGGCTTCGCCGTCTACTCGGCGACCAAAGCGTTCGTGACCAGCTTCAGCGAATCCCTGCACGAGGAGGTGCGGCGCTCGGGCATCGTGGTGACCGCGGTGTGCCCGGGCGCCACTCGTACCGAGTTCGGCGACGAGGCCGGGCTCGATGCCACCGACCATCCTGCGCTCTTGTGGCAGGAGGCCGACGAGGTCGCTCGGGAGGCGCTGGCTGCGGCCGCGGCCGGCAAAGCGGTGCGGGTAGCCGGTCGTATCAACCGCATCTCGGCCGCCCTCACCACGGTGTTGCCTCGCACGGCGAACCGCAAACTCTCCGCCCTGGTCACCGACCGACTCTGACTCCATCCCTCACGTTCCCCCCGAACCAACCGGCCTCGTGGGAGCCACGGCCACCACCTGGGCGGCCGATTCGGAGCGCGGGGCCCCCGGAGCCACGAGTGGCCACGGTTTGCGCCGTTCGACGGCGAGCGCCACATCGAACAGCAACGCGTCCTCGTGATGTCGACCGAGGACCTGCATGCCGACCGGCAGGCCGTCCACCGTACCGGCGGGGATCGACACCGCAGGGTTGCCGTAAATGTTGGAGATGATGGTGAGGGCACCCATGTTGACCAGCTCGGGAAAGCGCTTGGCGGCTTGGGCAAGCACAATCGAGGGCAGTCGCGGGAACGTCGTGGCGGCGGCGCGGACGCCGAAGAGCACACCGCGCAGCGCGTAGGAGGCCACGGCGCTGGTCATGGCCCAATCGATGAAGCTCTCCTCGTCGCTGCTGGTGGTCGCTTCGGCCGCGAACGCCGGTCCCGGGTTGGTGGCGGCGATGATGAAATCGACGTGTTCGAAGGCGGCCGCCATGGCCTCGTTGGCCTGGATGCGCAGCTCCTCGGCCGCCGCCGCGGTGTGGAGGTTGTACATCGATTGAGCCAGGCGGAGCCCGATGGACACCTCGTCGGTCAGCTCCGAGGCGCACCGGGGCCAGTTGGTGCCGAGATCGGCGAGCAGGGTGGCCAGGTTCCCCATCATCCACTGGGCGGCCAGATTGGGAGGCTCGACCACCACGTCGACCAGGATCATGCCGGTGTCGGCGACCAGCGCTTCGGCCTCGGCCCGGATTCGCGCCTCTACCCCCGGTTCGAGGGTCACCCCACCGAGAGCCGGGACGATGGCCACTCGGCGACCGGCAAGATCGTGGCTGCCGAGGCCGGATTCCCATCCCCCGGGCGACGGGATGGTGGTCGGGTCATAGAGATGGACGCCGGCGCACACGTCGTAGTAGCGGGCCGCGTCGCGCACCGACCGCGAGAGATTGCCGACCACCACCGTGTTCGGCCGCATGAACGCATGGGGACCTCGGGGAATCCGCCCGAACGTGCCCTTCATGCCCAACAACCCGGTGTAGCCGGCCGGAATGCGGATCGACCCACCCCCGTCGCCACCGGTGGCGAGGCTCACCAACCCGCCCGAGACGGCCGCTGCCGAACCGCCCGAGGACCCACCAACGGTGCGACCCTCACGCCACGGGTTGTGCGTGACGCCGTTGATCTTCGTGATGCTGACATTGAGCCCACCGAACTCGCTGGCCGTCGTCTGGCCCACCGGAACGACACCACCCCGCCCAACCAAACGCTCGATGTGATGAGAGGTATGGGTGGCGACTCGATTGCGATAGACGAGCGAGGCTTCGGTCCACGGCCACCCGGCCACGGGTTCGAGTTCCTTGATCGCGGTAGGCACCCCACCGAACGGCATCGACACGTCAGCCGTCGCCGCCCCGGCCCGGGCCCGCACGGGATCCAGCGAGGCGAAGCAGTTCAGGTCCGACGCCGCGATGGCCGCCAGCGTGGCGTCGAGTTCCTCCAGCGGAGAGCGCTCACCGGCACGGAAGGCATCGACCAAGGAACAGGCGTCCCCTGCCCAGGGAGTGCTAGAGCTGTCGCCGGCCATGGGTTCCTCTCGAAAGTCCGCGGGCGAACGGTATCCCAGCCCACCCACCACCCGAACGGTGGCTCAGCTGGCCTCGATGAAGATGCACTCCCCCGGGCATTCCTCGGCCGACTCGATGACGCCGTCTAGCTCGTTGTCGGGGACGGCGATGATGCCCTGGGGTCCCCCCGGCTCGCTCTTCACGCCGGAGTCGTCCTGCACATAGGCAAGACCATCATCCAGCAGGGTGAACACCTTGGGGGAGATCTCGGCGCAGATGCCGTCGCCCGTGCACAGATCCTGGTCGATCCAGACCTTGTAACTCATGGCACCTCGTTCGAAGTCGTGTCGGGGGGTGGCGGGGGTCAAGCCTCGCGCACAAGCGCTGAAGCTCTGGACCCCCATGTTGTCAGGACGGGGCCCCGGCGCACCAACCAGCACTCGCGGAACTGCCCACCTCCGCCCCCCGTGACTGGGTGGGGTCGGCGGTTCGGCGTCAGGCAGATGGTGTCAGGCGTCAAGGCCGGATGCCGCTGCGCTGGCGTCTACTCTCCTCGTGGGCCCATAGCTCCTTGAGCGGCGATGACAACCTCACCGGCGTCCGACCATCCCGCGCCGGATCAAGACCCTCCCGAGCGCTCATAGCTACCCTTCCCCTGGTTGCGCACATGCAGATGGCCGACGCTATCCGACGGCGCGGGCCAACGCCGGGAACGGGTGCCGCCTTCCTCTCGGCCCCGGTCGCTTTCCTCCGGCTCTTACTCGCGCATGAGCATTGCTTGCGCTTCGCGTTCGAGGTTGAGGTAGGGCTCGCCGCTGACGTCGACCGCCACGCGGTGGATGGTGCCACCGGTGAAGGGCCACGGTTGCTCCCCGAGGTAGTCGTCGGTGACCTCGGCGCCGCTGTCACGCCCGACGCAGAGGCCTTCCCCGGCGAGCATGAACATGCCGGGTTGGGTCTTGATCTGAGCCTCGCCGACCTTGGTGTCACCGTGCCACAGCGAGAGCGTGCCCGTCGCGACGAGGGGCGGGTCTTCCCCGGCCTTGTCGAAGGATGCGGAGAGGATGAGGTTCTGGCCGGTGGGAAGGTCCTCGGTAGCAACGATCTTCTGCTCGAACATGCCGACGAAGTTGTAGACGTAGTGGAGCCGGTTGTCTTTGACGTAAAGGCTGTGCCCGCCGAAGCGTGACCCGTGCGCGAACAGCACGCCTTCCGCTCCCGGCGCCGGGATGTCGACGAGCGCTCCGATCGTGTAGGAGCGGTTGCGGATGTTGACGGCCTGGGCCTCGGGGACCTCGGCGCAATCGGGGAAATAGACGTAGCGGTCGCGCGGTGGTGAGAGGATCGGCCGCGGGGTGAGAATGATCTCGAGAGCGCCACGGTCATCGAGCGGGAACCCGCCGTTGGCGCCGGCCTCGGCGAACCAGAGGCCCACGAGCTCTCGGAGCTTCCCAGGGTGCTTGGCGGCGAGGTTGTGCACCTCCGAGCGGTCGATCTCGGTGTGGTACAGCTCCCACTCGTCGTCGTTGAACTGGCCCCAGCCGCTGAGCGTGGGGTGGGTGGTGACCGCCTTCCAGCCGTCATGCCAGATCCCCCGCGATCCGAGCATCGAATAGAACTGCGTCGTCCGCGCCCCGGGCGCCGACTGGTCGTCGAAGCTGTAGCGCATGCTCACGCCGTCGAAGTGGCTCTGCACGTGGCCCTTGATGGTCTGCGGCGCCTCGACGCCGAGCACGTCGAGGACGGTGGGGACGAGATCCACGGCGTGGTGGTACTGGCTACGCAGCTCGCCCCGGGCCCTCGTTCCCGCCGGCCACGAGATGATGCACGGGTCGCTGGTACCGCCGTTGAACTCATAGCGCTTCCACATCTTGAACGGCGTATTGAACGCCATCGCCCAGCCGTTCGGGTAGTGGTTGTAGGTCTTCGGTCCGCCGAGCTCGTCGAGCATCGCCAGGTTCGACGCGATGTCGTCAGGGATGCCGTTCGCGAACTTCATCTCGTTGACGGACCCGTTGGGGCCGCCCTCGCCACTCGCACCGTTGTCCGAGACGAGTATCACGAGGGTGTTCTCACGCTGGTCGATCGCCTCGAGGAAGTCGAGGAGCCGGCCGATGTGGTGGTCGGTGTGCGAGAGAAAACCTGCGTAGACCTCGGCCATCCGCGCGAAGAGGCGCCGCTCCTCGGCCGACAGCGAGTCCCACGGGCGGGTCACATCCATGGCCGGGAAGGGCTTGCCGTCCGGCCCAGTGCGAGTCTCGGTGGTGCCGATCGGGTTGATCTCGGGCAGCTCGGTGTCGGCCGGGACGATGTCCAGTTCTTTCTGTCGGGCGAGCGTCTGGGTACGCATGGCCTCGTAACCCATGTCGAAGCGACCTTTGTACCGGTCGATCCACTCGGTAGGCGCGTGATGCGGCGCGTGGCACGCGCCCGGCGCGTAGTAGAGGAAGAACGGCTTCTCGGGCGCTACCGCCTTCGCGTCGCGGATGAACTCGATCGCCTTGTCGGTGATGTCCTCGGTGAAGTGGTAGCCCTCCTCGGGTGAGCGCGGCTGGTCCACGGGGTGGTTGTCGTAGACGAGGTCGGGATACCACTGGCTCGTCTCCGCGCCCAGGAACCCGTACCAACGCTCGAAACCCCGGCCGCTCGGCCAGTTGCGTCGCGTCGAGGCGAGGTTCATCTCGTCGGTGGGGCACAGGTGCCACTTGCCCACCATGTAGGTGTTCCAGCCGAGCTCACCCAAGATCTCAGGAAGCATCCCGTTCTCCGGTGGAATCGTCCCACTCGCGGCGGGGAACCCGACCGCAGCCTCGGTGATGCACGCCATGGAGTTGCGCGTGTGGTTTCGCCCGGTCAGCAGGCAGGACCGCGTCGGTGAGCACAGCGCGGTCGTGTGCCACTGCGTGTACCGCACCCCGTCAGCGGAGATCCGGTCGATGTTCGGCGTCTCTATGGGCCCGCCGTAACCGCTCATCGCGGAGAACCCCACGTCGTCGAGCGTGATGTAGATGACGTTGGGGGCGCCGTCCGGTGCCCGGGGAGGCTCGAACGGAGTCCAGTCCGGCTCGGAGTCCCGGATGTCGACTTCGATCCGACCGGCAAACGGTTTCGTCATGGAATCCCCCACGTCTTCGCTGAGATCAACGATCTCTGTGCCGGCCGCACCCTACCGGCCGGCAATCCAGCCGCGCCTCCTGGTCATGGGCTTCGGCAGTGAGCATCGCCTATCAGGTCCTCGGCGACGGGCCGCTCGATCTGGTCTTCGTCCCGGGCTTCGTGTCCCACATCGAGATCGCGTGGGACGAGCCGTATCTGCCGCACGGCTTCGCTCATCACCTCTGGCGCGAGCGGCGCGAGCCCGGCCTCGGCCCGAGCAGCGATCAGTTTGAACGCCACGCTTGATGTCCGTCATCTCTTGCAAAGCATCGACACCCCTACGCTGATCATCCACCGCACCGACGAGAGGTGGGTCGACATCGCCAACGACCGCGCAATGCTCGGCGGACTCCGTGTCGACCCGCAGGCACATCAAGAGCCAGACGGGTCTGCCCCCGCACAATTTGGCGTCTGGTGTGCCTCAGCCGACTGGGCTGGCAGGCTCGGGCGCCGCATCCCTCGGCTGCGGACCCCGCTGACCCGACGTGCGGACGGTGACGAGGAGGACTTGAGCCTGTCGTCAGGCCACTACGGAACGACGGTGACCGTCTTCGACTTGCAGTTGTTGGCGAGGTTCCGGTCGATGAATGCGATCTCCTCGTTCGAGACGCACAGGGTGACGTTGGTCGGACCGAGCGCCACCCCCTCGGTGAGCACCTGCACGGTGTAGATCGTCGTGAGGTCCTCGCCAAGGTGAGGATCCGGGTCCGCGCCGTACTCGCAGAACGTCCCGTCAGAGCTGATGCCAAGCGCGCACTGGGTACCGATGACGTTGAACCAGTCCGGCACGGTCTCCGTCTGGTCCCAAAGCGTGGAACTGGGTCCTTTGTTCTCCGACCGGATCGTGATCGTGAACACCGTCCCGGGATGAACCCGGCGACTGGAGAGCTCCACCTGTACGACCTTGAGGTCCCCGGTGTTCGCGATCCCCGCCGCGCTCGCGGCCGGTCCGATCGCCAAGGCGAACACCGTCGCGAGCGCGACCACCAACGCGAGTCTTCGAATCACCCAACCCCCAAACCACGCCACCCCGAAGGGACCCGCGCATTTTCCTCCCGTAGCCCCACGCGGTCAAGACATCAGTCTGACCACCGGCCGATGCCGCGCGCCTACCCGCTCGCGCATCGCTCGCTCTCGCGGTGCGCGCTGCGGACTCGCGGTCCCTCGAGGCGACACGAGTAGACTGCCGGCCGCTGCGCGGGCGAGGGTGACGACGAGCCCGGTGAAGGTTGCCGCCCATGCGATCAGGGCCATCGCGAGCGCCAGCTGGGGCGAGACGTCGATCACGGTGCGCCCAGTCGTGAACCCCGACGCGATATCGCTGCGTCACCGTCAGGTCGGGCTGGGTGCCGAGGTCTTGGCTGAGTCGGCAGGATGAAGTCGGACGCAGCAATAGCCGTCCTCTGGCTCGAGCCGAGCTACCAGACCGGTGTCTTCGACTTCGCCCAGAAGGCCGTCGAGTAGGCAATGGTTCATGCCACAGATCAGCTCGGTGTGCTCCTCGGCCAAGAGGTGAAACGGGCAGTTGTGCAAGACGGTGACGCCGTCGGCGAGGACTTCGGGTTCGAACCCGCGGGAGCGGAGCTGGTCGAGCACGCGCGCGCGTCGGACCTCTCGGCTCGACCGGTGCCCGAGGCTCTTCTTGGTGGTCTCGCCGATCCGGTGGCCTTCGTCGCGTGCGGCTCGTTGGATCGCCTCGTCTATCGGGGTTCCCTCTGTGCGGGCGCGGTCGGCGGCCTCGGCCAGAAGTTGCCCGGCGAGGTCGTAGTGGCGGGGGGGCAGGGTGACTCCGAACTCGACCGACGATCGTCGGTACACCTTCGCGGGGCGACCTGAGCCAGGGCCGCGGCGAGCAGAGAGGTGGCGGTAATCGGTCTCGAGGAGGCCGTCCACGGCCAGGCGGTCGAGGTGGTGCGCGGCGATGCCGCGCCGGATTCCGACGGCGTCAGCGGCCTGCTCGCGGCTCACCCAGTCGCGCCGGCTCGTCACGAAGTCGTAGAGGGCGCGGCGGTTGGGCTCGGCCAACGCCGCGATCGAGTCCAGGTCGTCAGAAGCGTCCTTGGGTGCTCCGTCGTCAGTGGTCACGGCGTCCTCCGAGAGCGGCGATGGGTTCGGGTTCCGGGGCAGCGTACCGTCTATCGACAATCTTTTCTTGACTTAGAACTCTCGACGGGGGATTGTAAGATCAAATTAAGTTGACGATAGAGGAGCCCGACATGGCCACATCCACGCACAGCGGTTTGCCGAAGACGGTCACCGTCCGGGAGCCCAGCCTCGAAGATCCGGCGTTCCAGGCCTTCTGGCTCCTGCGCATCGGCTTCACGGTGGCACCGATCCTGTTCGGGCTCGACAAGTTCTTCCATGTGCTCGTCAACTGGGACACCTACCTGGCACCCGAGGTCACCGACCTGTTCAACGCTCGCGCCCACACGTTGATGCACGTCGTCGGCGTCATCGAGATCGTCGCCGGCCTCGTCGTTCTCGTCCGGCCCCGATTCGGCGCCTACCTCGTCGCGGCCTGGCTCGCCGGCATCATCTTCAAC
>DHIQ01000083.1:7490-13673 GCA_002403895.1 Candidatus Neomicrothrix sp. UBA4742 | reverse complement strand
GTGAGGGAGTGAGCGCGCCTGACCGCCACCGACAGGGGCGAGGATCATGGTGACCCGATCGTGAGTACCGGCGATCTCGAGGAGTACGAGTCCGAGGTCGAGTTGCAGCTGTACCGCGAGTACCGCGACGTCTGCCCCATGTTCACCTACGTGGTGGAGACCGAGCGACGGTTTTACCTGGCCAACCGGGTCGACCGGCAGATCCGTACCGAGGGCACCCGTACCTGGATCGAGCTCACCCTCGAAGACGCCTGGGTGTGGGACATGTACCGCCAGAACCGGTTCGTGGCGTCGGTGAAGGTGGTGACGTTCAAGGACGTCAACGTCGAGGAACTACCCAAGGAAGAAACGCCGTGACCGCCCGGCGCCTGGCGCTCGGTGCCCGGGGCGAAGCCATGGCCGCGGCCTGGTATGAGGCCAACGGGTATGAGATCGTCGCTCGCAACTGGCGGTGCAAAGACGGCGAGATCGACCTGATCGTGCGCCGGGCGCGCACCATCGTGTTCTGCGAGGTCAAGACCCGCACCACCGACGCGTTCGGCTCACCGGCCGAGGCCGTGACCCGATCCAAGCGGGAGCGACTGCGCCATCTGGCGGCGACCTGGCTGGAAGATGCGCCGATCCGAGCGTCAGCGATTCGCTTCGATGTTGCGGCCATCCTGGCCGGTGATCTCGAGGTCATCGAGGGCGCGTTCTAAGGCGAATCCTGCGCTAACGTCACCCCGCTGGGAAGTCGATCGATCACGGAAGGTGGGCTTCATCATGCGCGGGATTCGCAGGAGTGTCTCGGCGGCGGTTGGGCTGATGCTAGGTGGGGTGCTCGTGCCCCTCGTCGCTGGTCCGGCGGGGGCGGTGGCCAATCCGGTCATCGTGGTGACCACCACGGCAGACGTCGTCAGCGGCGGGGACGGGTTGCTGTCCCTGCGCGAGGCCGTGAGCCTGGCCAACGCCACCGCAGGCGCGGACACCATCCAGCTGTCGGCCTCCGGCGGGTATGTCCTCTCCATCTGTACCCCTGGGGAAAACCAGGAAAACCTGAACCTTTCGGGCGATCTCGACGCCACCGATGCCGCGGGCCTGACGGTCCTCGGTGCCGGAGCCACCATCTCGCAGACGTGCAAGCGCTCTGCATCTGTGCAGGCAGATGAGCGGGTCATCGAATCGACGCTCGGGCCGCTCAGCCTGAGCTACCTCGGCCTGACCGGCGGTCGGGGCTACGACGATGGGATCGCCATCAAGGACGCCGGCGACTTGTCATTGGACACGGTGACCGTCTTCGGCAACGTCAACCCGAGTTTCGTGCCTGGACAGAGCGTCGGTGATTCCCCCGCCGCAGTCGAGGCGCTGGGCGGCGCAACCACGCTCTCCAACACCACGATCTCTGGGACCTCCGGGGGAGCGGGGCTGGCGCTTCGAGGAGCCTCGGCATTGCCCCCCAACTCGGCGAGCATCACGAATTCGACCATCACAGGGAACATCGCCCCCGGGGCCTCTGCCGGGGGCATCATCGACAGCCGAAACCCGCCCGGCGCACCTCTGCAAATCACCTCTTCCATCGTGTCCTACAACTCCGTCATCGGAACCAACAACGTTCACGGGTCAGCGGGCGGGATGATCCTGTTCAACCCGGCCGCGGTGACCGATTCGACGATCACGGGCAACTCCGGGTTCGCCGGTGGCGGGGTCATTGCCGGTGACTCGACCACGATCACCAACTCGGACATCAGTCACAACCACGCTCTCGTGGGCGGGGGTGGCGTCACTTCCGCATCCAGCACCCTCACGGTGGTGTCCTCGCAATTGAGAGGGAATGATGCCGGATTCGGGGGTGGTGGCTTCTACGGCCCCGGTACGGTCCAGAAGTCCGCCATTGTGGGGAACTCTGCCCGCGTCGGCGGCGGAGTCGAGGTCGAGAACAACTTCTCAGCACTTCCCGTGTCCTTGACGGTCAGCGATTCCACCATTGCCGGCAATACCGCGCGGGCGGGTGGCGGCGTGTTCGTGGACAACCTGAACGGCTCGACGAACGCGACCGTCCAACTGACCCACGACACGGTGGTGAACAATTCCGCCTCGTATTTCGGTGGCGGAGATGCCGTGGCGATCTCGGCCACGAACGCACAGCCTCAGACAGTCGGCATCTCAGCATCGATCATCGGCTCGTCCACGACCGCCGGACCCGACTGCTCGCTGCTGCACGGGGCCTTCACGTCAGGCGGCTACAACTTCGCGGTCGACGGGTCGTGCACGCCGGGGATGGGCGCTGCTGACCGTGTCGCGGCCGGCGACTCGTCGCTGTCGGGGAACTACACGGGACCGAACCTGTCCCTGGCTATCACCTCGTACACGCCGGCGTTTGGTTCGCCGGTGAAGGACCTGATCCCGTCGGCTGATCCGCTTTGTACTGGGACGGACCAGCTCGGCAATCTGCGACCGGCCACATCCGGGTCGAAGTGCGACATCGGGTCGGTCGAGGCGGAGGCACCCGCTTACACCGACGATGGCACGTTCGTCGCGTTGAGTCCCGCCCGGGTGCTGGACACGCGGGTCGGGCTCGGGAACGTCCCGACGCTGCGGGGCGGCCAGCCCCAGCGGATGACGATCGCCGGCGTGGGTGGGGTGCCGGCCAGTGCGTCCGCCGTCGTCGTGAACCTCACGGCCACCAACGCCACGGCCGCCACGTTCGTGACCGCCTTCCCCGGCGGCATCGCCACCCCGCCAGCGGCGTCGAACCTGAACGTGGTGCCGGGCCAGACCGTCCCCAACCTGGTCACGGTCAAGATCGGTAAGGACGGCACGATCGCGTTCGCCAACCATGTCGGCACGGTCGACGTGGTGGGAGACGTGGTCGGGTATTACGAGCAGAGCTACCCCGACCAGTCGAGGCTGTCCACCGTGTCACCGACACGGGTCATCGATACCCGACCCGGGCCCGGTCATCTCGGGTTCAACACCCTCGGGTCGGGCCAGACCAATTCGCTGGTCATCCCGTCGGCGCCGGCGGGGGCGACGTCGGTGGTGTTGAACGTCACGGTCACCAACCCGACCGCGGCCGGGTTCGCCACAGTTTTCCCAACGGCGGCCGCGCCGAACACGCCACCGACCGCGTCGAACCTCAACTTCGTGCCGGGCCAGACCGTCGCCAACCTGGCTATCGCCAAGCTCGGCGTCGGGGGGTCGGTGTCGTTCTTCAACTACTTCGGGTCGACCGATCTCGTCGTCGACGTCGTGGGTTGGTACACCACCACCTCGACGCTCAAGTTCACGTCGGTGAACCCCGTTCGTCTGCTCGACTCACGGCAAGCGGGCGCCCCCATCACCCGCCTGGCGGCCGCCAACCACCGCGATCTGCTCGTCGCTGATGGGATCGTCGTTCCCGCCGACGCCAAAGCGGTGCTGGTCAACGTCACCGCCGTGAACCCCGCCGCGCCCGGGTTCCTGACCGTGTACCCCACGGCGGCGCCGCCCAACCCGCCGCCGCTGGCGTCGAACCTGAACTTCACCGCCGGCGGCATCGTTCCCAACCTCGTCGTCGCCACCTTGTCGGCCGACGGCAAGCTCTCCATTTACAACGGCAGCACCGGCGGCTCCGTTGACGTCGTCATCGACCTCGTGGGCTGGTACCGCTGACGAGCTGCGTCAGGCGGTTGTGGTCACCTGGCGAGCGTACGCCGCCAGCTCGTCAATAGCCCGGTCGGCTTCGGGTATCAATCCTGCGAACAGGTGCCACCAGTGGGTCATCTCGTCCCACACCGCCAGCGTGGCGGTGCCACCGGCAGTGATGACCCGCTCGGTCAGCCGCACCGCATCGTCGAGCAGGACCTCCCGTTCGCCCACCTGGGTGGTGATGGGAGCAAGGTCGGCCAGGTCGGCGAACAGGGGCGAGGCCAGTGGGTCCCCCAGGGAATCACCGGCGTACAGGGTGGCCCAGTGCTGCAACAAGAGCGGCCCGAGGATGGGATCGATGGCCGCGTTGGCGAGCACGGTGGCGCCACTTCCGGTCAAGTCGACCCAAGGCGACATCAGCAGGGCGCCGGCCGGTTGCGGGAGTCCCGCGTCGCGCGCGGCCACCAACAACCCGAGGGCCAGGCCACCGCCGGCCGAGTCCCCGGCTACGACGATGCGAACGGCGGCCACGCCTGAATCGAGCAGCCACCGATACGCGCTCATCGCGTCCAGCGGGGCGGCGGGGAAGGGGTCCTCGGGGGCCAAGCGGTAGTCGACGCTCAGCACTCGGCCACCCGACGACGCGGCCAGCCGGGACAGCATCCCCACGTGGGTGTGCGAGCTGGCCATGACGTAGCCGCCGCCGTGGAAATGGAGAATCACCGCCGACTCGGCGTCGTCGGCGGCCGGGGCCTCGCCCATCGCCACCCACAAGCCGGGTACCCCACCGGCATCGACGGCCGCGGTGGTGGCACCCTCGACCGGTGGCACGAGCAGGCCAAGGCCATCCACCCCGGCTCGGATCTCGTGCATCGTGTTGGCCGGCGTCAGCGGGGACGCGGCCAGCAGGGCGATGACGTTGTCGAACTCGGCACTGGCCATGTGGGTCCCCCTCGATGTCGGGGGGAACCTATCGGCTCGGCGCCGGCGGGCACCGCGCTCAGCGCGTCCGCATCTCCGGCGGGAGATGGTCCACGTCGCTGAAGCGGAACAGGCTGAACGAGTGCCCGCCGCTGATCTCCAGGGGCCGCACCACGCTCACCGAGGCGTGGAACGAGACGAAACGCTCCCACTCCCACGGGACCGGCGGAATGCCCAGGAGGTGCCCCAGCGCGGTGGCGTTCGTGCCGGCGTGGGCCACCACCAGGATGCGCCGGGCGGGATGGTGGAGCTTCCACAGTGGAGGCGCGTCGGAGATTCGGGTGGCGCCGGCCTCATCGAGCATCGCGTCCAGGCCGCCGATGACGCGGCTATGGAAGTCGCGGAAGCTCTCGCCTCCGGGTAGCCCGTCCCACAGGTCCTCCAGCGGTCGGGTCCATTCCTCTCGGAAGATGCGCTCGACCACTTCGGTGGGGGTGCCGTCCCAACGGGGCGAGCCGATCTCGGCCAGCCACGGCAGCGTCGCCGCGTCGCGGCCGAGGCGCTCGAGCAGGGGTGCTGCCGTCTGCTGGGCCCGTACCAGGGGTGAGACGAGGATCTCGTCGATCTCCACATCGGCCAGCTGGTCGGCGAGGGCCACCGCTTGGCGGCGACCCAACGCGGTGAGGGGCGGATTGTCAACGGCCAGGCCGCCGCGTTCCCATTCCGGCTGGCCGTGACGAACGAAGAGGACCTCCATCCGCCGAGTTTAGAGGCGGCTCACCCCCGCGGCGGTCGGCGGCTGCGGGCCATCCAGCATCCGCGGTGCCAGTGCCGCCGCAAATCGGCGGCGTCGGTGGGGATGGCGACGAGATGCCCCATCCCAATAGGGATCTCTCGGCCGCATCCCGGGCACTGGTAGGGCTTGGTGGCCTGGTAGGGCTGGACCCGGCGCACTTCGACCTCGAGGCCGTCAGGGTCGGATTCGTGCCACGACATCAGGTGAGCGTCAGCCGAGCACGGCCCACAGGACCAGTCCCAGACAAATGACGAGCGCGGCGGCCACCATCACGTAGTCGAACGGCGAACGCCGGTGCGTGCGATGGGGATTGAAGCCCATTTGCCAAGTATCACCGTTCGGCGCGGCCTTGCACGACTCGAGCTCGCTGGGACTGGTTCGGATGGCGAGGTTCGCGTTCGTCCGCGCTCGGCCTCCACCCCCGGCAGCTCCTATATTCGCCGCCGTGACGAGGACGCGAGCAATAGTCGTGGTGGCAGTGCTGGTGATTACTGGTCTGGTGACGGTGGCCTGCAGCAGCACGGGTGGAGGGGCCGCCCCCAGTGATCCGCTTCTGGCCCAGGGTCAGCAGGTGTATCAAGCCCACTGCGCGACGTGCCACGGCACGAAGGGCCAAGGCGGCACCGGGATGAAGCTGGCCGGCAAGGTGGCGCAGAACTTCCCGAACATCGATGACCAGATCGCGGTGATCCAGAATGGTCGCTCCGGCGGGATGCCGGCGTGGGGGAAATCGTTGTCGGCCGACGAGATCCGGGCCGTCGCCCGCTACGAACGCGAATGCCTCGGTACCACCTGCTGACCCGCCGCTGACCTCTCGCTGATGCCCAGCTGAGCGCCCGCTGGGGTCGTGCCGCTGACCC
>DHIQ01000083.1:0-7288 GCA_002403895.1 Candidatus Neomicrothrix sp. UBA4742 | reverse complement strand
GGTAGTCAGCGGCACGACCCCGTCGGATCTGACATGGCCGGGTCGGTCAAACCCCTGTTGTTGTCACACCCGGGTCGCTACGATCAAGTTCCGCTCGAAGGCCGGCGCACGGCCCTCCTCCACCAGCTCGAGCTCCAGCTCGAATTCCGGTTTGTCGAGGAGTGCGCCTCATGCTCGCCACCATCACCTCTGCCACCTTGTTGGGGGTGGCCGGCCGCGTCGTGCGGGTTGAGGTCCACGTCTCCAATGGGCTCCCAGGGTTCTCCATCGTCGGGCTCCCCGACGCGTCATGTCGCGAGTCTCGCGACCGCGTCCGGGCCGCGCTGCTCACCTGCGAGCTGCGGTGGCCCCAAAAGCGGGTCACCGTGAACCTGGCGCCGAGTGGCGTCCGCAAAGGGGGTTCGGGGCTCGATCTCGCCATCGCCATGGGGTTGCTGGTGGCCGACGGGCAGGTGCCTCCCGAGGTGGTGGTCGACACGGCCTTCATCGGCGAGGTTGGCCTCGACGGCTCGATCCGCCCGGTCCCAGGTGTCCTACCGATGGTCGACGCCCTCGACGTGGGCACCGTCGTGGTGCCATCGGGCTCGGCCATCGAAGCGCAGCTGGTCGACCGTCACCTGGTACGGGTGGCGGAAGGCATCACCGGGCTGTTGGCCAGCCTGGTGGGCGACGAGCCCTGGCCGCCGGTGCCGACACCCGGGGATCTCCCACCGTTGCCTGACCCACCCGATCTGGCCGACGTGCGCGGCCAGCCGACGGCGCGCTACGCGCTCGAGGTGGCCGCGGCCGGCGGGCATCACCTGCTGATGAGCGGGCCACCGGGTTCGGGCAAGACCATGCTGGCGCAGCGCCTTCCTGGCCTGCTTCCTGAGCTGGGCCACGACGCCGCCATGGAGACGACCCGGGTCCACTCGGCGGCAGGGGTCGCCCTGCCGCCTGGCGGGCTCGTCCGTCGTCCTCCGTTCCGCGCACCGCACCACGGCGCCTCGGCGGTGGCCATCGTCGGTGGCGGGGGAGCCATGGTCCGGCCTGGGGAGATCTCCGTCGCCACCAACGGCGTGTTGTTCCTCGACGAGATGGCGGAGTTCCGCGCCGACGTCCTCGACTCGCTGCGCCAACCACTCGAGGAGGGGGTGGTGCGGGTGGCCCGAGCGGCCAGCCGGGTGACCTTTCCGGCCCGCTTCTTGTTGGTGGCGGCCATGAACCCGTGTCCCTGTGGTGACGGCGGCTCCCCCGGCGGTTGCCGCTGCAGCGACCGCTCCATGGACCGCTACGCTCGACGGCTGTCGGGGCCGCTGCTCGACCGGTTCGATCTCCGCGTGCCGGTCATGCGCCCTGACGCGGGCGACGTCGTGGGCGGGCCACCGGGCGAATCGAGCGCGGTGGTGGCCGCCAGGGTGCTCCAAGCGCATGCCCGGGCCCTCGAGCGCGGCGTGCGGGTCAATGGTGAGCTGCGAGGAGCCGAACTCGACCGCTGGGCGCCGCTCACGCCGGGGTCGGCAAGTCGGCTCAAGGAGCTCCTGCGCCAGGGGCGGCTGAGCGCCCGGGGCCTCCAGCGCATTCGTCGAGTGGCGCTCACCGTTGCCGATCTCGCTGGCCACGACGGCCCGGTGAGCACCGACCATGTCGAGACGGCCATGCAGCTGCGCTGCGACCCGGTCAGCGTCACCATGCGTTGGGCAGGCCGACCGTGAGCGGGCGCGCCGTCGGCGCACGCCTGGCGACCACCCCACCAGCCCGTGATCCGCAGCGGCAGGTCGCAGACGATTTTACCGACGCCTTGCCGTCGGAGGCATGGGTGACGGCCCTCGTGTCGCTCGAGGGCATGGGTCCCGCCCGGCTTCGGGCCCTGGGGGAGTGCTTCGGCGACGCTCGCTCGTCGTGGGAGCAACTGCGCGGCGGGCAGGTCCACCGCCACCCTGTCATGGCCACCACCATGGGTCAGCGCCCCGATCGGGTCGCGGCGTTGTGGGCCACCGATGCCGCTCGGCTCGACCCGGCGGCGTTCTGGAACCGACACGTCGAGGCCGGCATCGGCGTCGTTGTCCAGGGCGGTCCGGCCTATCCCGACCTCTTCGCCCACGACCCCGACCCGCCGTTGATCCTGTTCCAGCAGGGTGATCCCGACGTGGTGGTGGGGCCCCGAGTGGCCATCGTGGGTACGCGTGACTGCACCCGGTACGGCCACGAGCTCGCCTTCGAGTTGGCGGGAGATCTGTCCGCCGCCGGCGTTTCGGTCGTGTCGGGTCTGGCCCTCGGCATTGACAGTGCCGCCCATGCCGGAGCCGTCGAGGTCGACGGAGCGCCCCCCATCGCGGTGGTCGGCAGTGGGCTGGACGTCATCTACCCCCGCCGAAACGGGCCGTTGTGGCGCGAGGTTGCCCGGCGGGGGGTGATCTGGTCGGAGTATCCGCTCGGGTCAGCCGCTGCAGGCTGGCACTTCCCTGCTCGCAACCGGCTCATCGCCGCGCTGTCCGACGTCGTCGTGGTCGTGGAGTCCCACGCCACCGGCGGGGCGTTGCTGACCGTCGAGGAGGCCTTCCAGCGGGACCGGACGGTCATGGCGGTGCCTGGCCCGGTGCGCAGCTCGGCCTCGACCGGCACGAACCAATTGCTGGCCGAAGGACCCTCGGCCACCGTCGCCCGGGACGCGTCCGACGTCCTCGTCGCCCTAGGCATGGCCCCCGGGTCGCGGCGCGAGGCCGCCGAGCGGCGAGCCCGGCCCCTGCCGAGCGATCAGTCGGTGCTGGACGCCATGGACTGGCAGCCGGTGACGACCGACCACCTGTTGTTGCGTACCGGCCTGACGTTCCCCGACCTGGCCGGCGCGCTCAATCGACTCGAGGTCGACGGGTGGGTGGCCCAGCGAGGTGGGTGGATCGAGCGCAAGGCGAAGCCCGGTGGGTGAGCGGACCGCAGCCCTACCAGCCGCGGGCCGGTCGTGGCGGTGCCTCGGCCCGGGGCGTGGTCGCCGGTACCGTGGTCGCCCATGGCTCACGACCCGTGGCAGCGCGACGCCTTCCTGGTGTCGCTCACCGCCTCGTCGACCAATACGGTGCTGGCCTACGGCCGCGACCTCACCGCCTTCATCGAATGGGCGGAGCGGCTCGGGCTGGACCGCCCCGCCGGCGTCGACCGCAAGATCCTTCGGCGCTACGTGGCCTACCTGGCCACACGCCGATACGCCAAGCGCACCGTGGCCCGCAAGGCGTCCACCCTCCGCCGCTACTTCGGCTGGCTCCGGCGCACCGGGGTCGTTCCCGCGGATCCGTCGGTGGGGCTGTCGGCCCCATCGGGGGACGGGCGCCTCCCGAGGGTGCTCCGTGACGATGAGCTGGCGTCGCTTCTCGACGAGCCCCCTGCAGGTGTCGAGGACGATCCCGTCGCCGTCCGCCTCCGTGACGACGCCGTCCTCGAGATTCTCTACGGCAGCGGGCTCCGGGTGGCCGAGCTGTGCGGTTTGCGCCCCGAGGATCTCGACTTGGTTGGCCAGACCGTACGCGTGTGGGGGAAGGGTTCCAAGCAGCGCCAGGTGCCGCTCAGCGCTCCCGCCGTCGAGGCCATCGAGGGGTGGCTGCGCTTGGGTCGCGATGGCTTGGTCAGTGGTGAATCCCCGCCAGACGCGGTGTTCCTCAACCGGCGTGGGCGGCGCCTCTCCCCGCGTGATGTGCGCCGCATTATCGATCACCGCTCGCTCTCTCCGACGCACCCCCATGCGCTGCGTCACACCTTCGCCACGCATCTGCTCGACGGGGGTGCAGATCTGCGCGCCGTGCAGGAACTGCTCGGTCACGCTGACCTCGGGACAACTCAGCACTACACTCATGTATCCAAGGAACGGCTCCGGAGCGTTTTGGATGCCACCCACCCCCGAGCCTAGGAAGCTCCCGTTGGACGACGACGCAGCAGCGCACATCGAAGGCCTGTGGTCCGACTACAAAGCATCGGGCGACCAGGCCGTCCGCGAGCAGTTGATCCTGCACTACTCGCCGCTGGTCAAGTACGTGGCGGGCCGGGTCGCGGTCGGCCTCCCGCAGAACGTCGAGCAGTCCGACCTGGTCAGCTACGGCATCTTCGGCCTCATCGACGCCATCGAGAAGTTCGACCCGGCCCGGGGCTACAAGTTCGAGACGTATGCCATTGCTCGTATCAAGGGAGCAATCCTCGACGAGTTGCGCTCGATCGACTGGGTACCCCGCTCGGTACGGGCCAAGGCGAGAGCGCTCGAGAAGGCTTACGCCAAGCTCGAGGCGCAACATCACCGCACCCCGACCGACGAGGAGCTCGCCACCGAGCTCGACCTCACCGACGATCAACTCCAAACCACGCTCGGCCAGATCTCCTTTGTCGGGCTCGTGGCCCTCGACGAGATGCTCTCGGTCGGTGGCGATCGGGGTGAGGCTCTTACCCTGGGTGACACCATCGCCGACGGCGGCGAGGGTCCGGTGGCGGCGTACGAGGTCGAGGAGATGCGCCACATCCTCGCCGACGCCATCAACCGCATGCCCGAGCGCGAGAAGATCGTGCTCACGCTCTACTATTACGAAGGCTTGACGCTGGCCGAGATCGGCGAGGTGCTCGGGGTGACCGAGAGCCGGGTGTGCCAGATCCACACCAAGGCCGTCCTCCAGCTCCGGTCCCGCATCCTGGCCACCGAGCGCGAACCGGTCTGATCCGGCGTGGCGCCGAGCCACCCACTCGCCAGTTCGTCGACCTGGCCTGCTTCGCTGTTCCGTCCCAGTGACGCCTCCCCCTGACGTCTTCCCCCTGACGCCCCCACGCGCCCCGGGGAGGGCCCATGGCCCCCAGTTCCATCCGCTTCGTCCGCTTGACCCACCGCGTCCTCCGCCGCCGTGGCGCCGTGGCCCTGGCATGTGCCAGCGTCCTTGCCATCGCCGTGGCCGCTGCGCACCCCGGTCCGTCCGCCGCCTCGGCGCACTCCTTCGCCGGGAACCGCTACATCGAGCCGATCACGGGAGGAATCATCATTGATCACTTCCGCCCGCCTCCCACGCCCTACGCGGCGGGCAATCGGGGCGTCGATGAGCGCGTCCCGGCCCTGACGCCGGTCGTGGCCTCGGCGGACGGCGAGGTCCTCTTCGCCGGTGATGTCGCCGGGACCCTCCACGTCACCGTCGGCCATGCCGACGGCCTGCGCACCAGCTACTCGTTCATCGTCGTGGTGTTCGTCCATCGCGGCCAGCACGTCGAGCAGGGCACCCCGATCGGGCTGTCGGGAGTTCTCGTTCATTTCGGTGTCCGTGACCCGTCGGGCACCTATCTCGATCCTGAGGCGCTGTGGGCCGGCCAGCTGGGGGCACGGCTCGTGCCTGGTCCCGATGAGGGAGCCTCCTCGCCTGCACTCATCGCCGATGAGTCCCAGGTCGTTGCAGGCGAGGTCTGGGCGCGGCGTCGAGGTCCAGGTGCGGACCGGTTCATGGCCCTGGCGATCGAGACGGCCTCGCTCGCCCCGGCCGCCGACCTTGCGTCGCTGAGTCGTGAGCTCCTCGGCTGGGGCGCGGGACAGGCCGCCTGCACCTCTGCCGTGGTCCCGGTGCCGGCTGCAACCGGCCGGCGCCTGGCCATCTTGGTGGGCGGCCTGGGCTCGTCCTCCGGCTCCGCCGCCGTCGATCGGGTCGACCTGTCGGGGCTCGGTTACCGCCCGGCCGACGTGGTGCGTTTCTCCTATCGCGGCGGACGGGCACCCGACGGCCGAGGCGACCACGGCCGCCTCGACGCCATCGAGCTCGCCGACTATGCCCCGTCCGACACGGTTGGCGACCTCCGCGCCGCCGGCCAGCGTCTGCGCGACCTCATCGCCGCTGTCCATCACGAAGAGCCCGGGGTGCCGCTCGACGTGATCGCCCATTCCCAGGGGGGTGTCATCGCCCGGATCGCCATCGGGTCCGGCGCCGGTGAGGTGTCCACCCCATCGGATCCCGGCCACCGGGTCGACACCCTGGTGACGCTGGCGACGCCTCATCAGGGTGCCGAACTGGCCACCGCGGTCACCGGGCTGGGGGGACTGACCGGCGTAGGCGGCCTGGTCGATCGTCTGGGAGAGGTGACCGGTCTGCCGGCCAATGCCCCCGCCGTGGCCGAGCTGAGCCAGGGCTCCGCCGTCATCGCCGAGTTGGCCCGCCCGGTCCCGCCGGGTGTCCGGGTGCTGTCCATCGGCGCCAGCGGCGATCTCACCGTGCCCGCGGCGCGCACTTCGATCCCTGGGGCCACCAACGTGGTCGTCCACCTGGGCGGCCTGCACGCCCACGACCAGCTCCCCGGACAGGCATCGGTTACCCGCGAGATCGGCCTGGCCCGAGCTGGCCTGGCCCCCACCTGTGTGTCCTGGGTGCAGGGAGTGAGTGACGTGCTGATGGCTCACGGCATCGCCCGGGGTGAAGCCACGGTCGGGCTGGCCACCGCCCGTGTCCTCGGGCCCTGAGTCCGACGCCTGAGTTTGGGCCCTGAGTCCGCGGCCTGAGTTCGGGCCGTGAATCCCGGTTGGCTCGAAGCCTCCCCGGTCCGTAGACTCTCTGGTCCGGCCCGGGAGTCCCCCGGTCCGTCGCGCGAGCGGCATCAGGCTGATCGCACGTCCATTTCCACCCGGGTCCGCCCACGGTCGCCTCCTCACAGGGGCGTTGGGCCCGGGCTTCGCCGAACCGTTGGGAAGGAGACCCGCGATGGCACCCGTCGTGACCATGCGTCAACTGCTCGAGGCCGGAGTCCACTTCGGTCATCAGACCCGCCGCTGGAACCCGAAGATGAAGCGCTTCATCTACGGCGAGCGCAACGGCATCTACATCATCGATCTCCAGCAGACGCTGGTGCGGATCGAAACGGCCTACACGTTCATCCGCGACCTCGTCGCTGATGGCGGCACGATCCTGTTCGTCGGCACCAAGAAGCAGGCCCAGGATCCGCTGCAGTCCTATGCCGAGAAATGCGACATGCCCTACATCAACGAGCGCTGGCTGGGCGGCATGCTCACCAACTTCGAGACGATCTCGAAGCGCGTGGCGAAGATGAAGGAATACCAGCGCATGCGCGACTCGGGTGAGTTCGAGGCCATGCCCAAGAAAGAAGCCCTGCTCATCGGCCGCGAGCTGATCAAGCTGGAGCGCAACCTGGGCGGCATCCGGCGGATGGAGCGCCTGCCCGACGCCGTGTTCATCATGGACACCAACAAGGAAGACATCGCGGTGACCGAGGCCAACAAGCTCGGCATCCCGATCGTCGCCGTCGTCGACACCAACTGCGACCCCGACATCATCCAGTACGTCATCCCCGG
>DHIQ01000251.1 GCA_002403895.1 Candidatus Neomicrothrix sp. UBA4742 | reverse complement strand
AAGGGGTTCATGGTGCCCGGATCCACGTTGATGTACGGATCGAGCTTCTGCATGGTCACCCGGAGACCCCGGGCCTTGAGCAGCCGGCCCAGCGAGGACGCTGTGAGCCCCTTTCCCAGGGAGCTGGCCACACCTCCGGTCACGAAGATGTGCTTCGTCACTGCTTCCTCCTCAACCGCCGACAACACGACGGAAGCTCACGGTAGCGCGGCAGGCGCCCCGCCCGGTGTACGGGTCGCGATGTCAACGCCCACGCTGGATCGCGGCGTCGGCCAACAGCTCATCGGCGTGTTGGCGCGCCGTTGACGAGTCAGGCGAGCCCGACAACATGCGGGCCAGTTCCACCGAACGAGCGCCCTCGTCGAGCACGGTCGCAATCGTGATCACGGCGTCGTCGGCTTCCGCCTTCGTGATGCCCACCTGGGCGTCCCCGAACACTGCCACCTGCGGGAGGTGGGTCACCACCAGCACCTGATGATCCGACCCCAGTGCCGCCAGCGATCGACCCACCGCGGTCGCCGCGGTGCCGCCGATCCCGGCGTCGACCTCGTCGAACACGAGCGTCGGCGGGGCCTCCGACAGGACCAGGCGCAGGGCCAGCATGGTGCGGGCCAGCTCCCCACCGGAAGCCACTCGAGCCAGCGGCAACGGTGGGCTTCCGGCGTTGGCAGCCAGCAGGAAGGTCACGTCGTCACCAGGATCGTCGCCCACCGACACCTCGACGACGGCCTTGGCCATGGCCAGCTCGACGAGGTGGGCCTGGGTGGCCGTGGCCAGATCGGGCGCCGCCCGCCGTCGGGCCACGCCCACCTCGTGCTCGGCGTCGGCGATAGCGGCCAACGCGTCGTCGCGACGCTCGTCGAGCTCTGCGGCCAGGCGATCCCGGTCGGCCAACGTCCCCACTCTGGCGGTGATCTCGTCGCGATAGGCCATGACCTCGCTGAGGTCTTCGCCGTATTTGCGCCGGAGCTCATGGAGCAGGCGCCGTCGGGCTCGCACCTCGTCGAGTCGCTCGGGGTCCTCCTCGACCTGGTCGCCGGCGGCTCGCAGCTCAGAGGCGATGTCGGTCAGCTCGGCGGCCAGGCTCCGGAGTCGGATGGCTTCGGCCGCGAAAGGCCGCCGGCCGTCGAGGGCGGCGACTGCCCGAGCCAGGCCAGCGCCGGACCCGTCGTCGATATCCACCGCCTCCAGCGCCGCGGCGAGCGCCTCACGGTGAGCCACCGCGTCGCCCAGGCGATCCTCCTCGCGTTCGAGCTCGTCGTCCTCGTCGGGGTCATCGAGCCCTGCTCCCACCAGTTCCTCCGCTTGGAATCGGAGCAGGTCGAGCTCGCGGGCCCGCTCTCGCGGATCTCCACCCAGCTCCGCCAGCTGCGCGTCGAGCTCGGCCAGCGCCTTGCGGGCCAGGTGCAGCGGCTCGAGATCCACCCCGCCGAACCGGTCGAGGGCTGCCCGTTGGACGGGTGTCGACAGCAGTGACTGATGATCGTGCTGGCCGTGCAGGTCCACCAGCCGCCGGCCCCACTCGGCCAGCTCCGACGCAGTGGCCAACCGACCGTCGACGTAGGCCCTCGACCGTCCCTGGTGGGGTACGACCCGGCGCAGCACGACCTCGTCGTCGTCGATCAGGAAGCGACCTTCCACCGTCGCTTCGTCCGCCCCGTGGCGCACCATCGTCGGGTCGGCGCGACCGCCGACCAGCAACTCGATGGCTTCGACGATCAGCGTCTTGCCCGCGCCCGTCTCGCCGGTCACCGCGGTCATACCCGGCCCCAGCACCAACCGCAGATCACGGATGACTCCCAGGTCGCGTACCGCCAGCTCCCCCAGCATCAGCCGTCTCCCCGATCGATGGCCTCAGCCATCGCGGCTTGCACCAGGGCGGCACGGTCGGGGCTTGCGACCCCGCCGCGCTGGGCGTGGAGCAGGAACTCGACGTTGCCTTCGGCCCCGGTGATGGGCGACACCATGACCCCCATGATGGCGGCTCCCGCGGCCTCGAACGCGGACGTGACCTCCTCGAGGACCCCCGCCCACACCCGGGGATCCCCCACCAGACCCCGGCCACGGGCCACGACCTCTCGTCCCGCTTCGAATTGGGGCTTCACCAGGCTGACCACCCTTCCTTCGGGCTCGAGCACCGACAACAGTGCATCGATCACCAGACGGAGGGAGATGAACGACAGATCGGCAGTGACAAGATCGATCGGCTCGCCGACCAGCGCGGCATCCAGATGACGAACGTTCGTGCGGTCCAGCACCCGCACCCGCGGGTCATCGGCCACCCGCTCATGGAGCTGGCCATAACCCACGTCGACGGCCACGATCCGCGCCGCCCCGCGCTGCAGGAGACAGTCGGAGAAGCCGCCCGTCGAGGCCCCCGCGTCGAGCACCCGCATTCCGGACACGTCCAAGCCGAAACGATCCAGCGCGCCGTCCAGCTTGTCCCCCGCCCGGCTGACGAAGCGCGGTCCGGGGCCCTGCACCACGATGGCCTCGCCGGGAGCCACCAGCCGGGCCGGCTTGGCGGCCACGGTGCCCCCCACCAGGACGCGACCAGCGGCGATGTCGGCCTGCGCTCGCTCTCGACTGGCCACCAACCCACGTCGCACCATCTCGGCGTCGAGCCGCCGCCGGAGGGCCACGAGTCAGCGACGACCGAGTTCCAGTGGGACGAGCGGGCTCAGCGTGCTGCGGTCTTCTTGGCCGTAGCCTTCTTGGCTGCGGTCTTCTTGGCCGCGGTCTTCTTGGCCGCGGTCTTCTTGGCCGGAGCGCGACGACCGCCAGAGAGGCCCGCCCGACGCCCCGCTTCGTTCAGCCGACGCTCGAGCCGCTGCATCTCCTTGCGGAGAGCCGCTATCTGGGCCCGCAACTCCTTGTCGACCGTCCCTACCAACCGCTCGGTCGCTTTCCGTCCGCGCTCGAACGCATCGGTCATGAACTCCTGGGCCTGGCGGACCTGGTCCTCGGACCGCTTGTTCATTTGATCTGACGCCTTGTTGAGCTGGCTCACGAACTGGTCGACGGCGTCGGTCGCCTTCTGCACCGCATCAGCTCCGGCGTCGCGAGAACGGGCAAGGATGTCGTTGTCAGCCATAAGCCCGACTCTAGTTCGGCCCGGCCCGATCCTCCGGAGTTCCGGCCCAATCAGCCGAAATGCGGTCAACGAGTGCCGCCAAGTCAGGGGCGACCTCGTCAGGCGACGGATCCACGGGCAGACCTCCGACGCCAGTGACCCCGGTGAGCACCAGGCCGAAGCGATAGCCCAGCGCCCGGGCGAAACGCCCGTCGGTGTCAGCCCGATCCCCCACGGCGATGCCCTGGGGGCCAGCCAGCTCGCGCACCAGGTCAACCATCGGGGGGTAGGGCTTACCTGCGATCGTGGCCGTCGCTCCTGATGCGGCCACCACGGCCGCCAGCAGCGCGCCGGCCCCGGGCTGGAGCTGGCCGCCCTCCGCCGGGTAGGTGGTGTCGTCGTTGGTGGCGATGAGGCGCGCCCCGGAGCGGGCGGCGTCGGCGGCGGCCGCCAGGCGGCGATAGTCGAAGTCGCGGTGCAGCCCGACCACGACCACATCGAAGGGCCGCCCCTCGTCGCCCGCGTCGGCGGCATCCACCACGTCCAGACCACGAGCTCTGAGCGTTTCGAACACACCGGGACCGGCACAGGCCAGCACCCGTTCGCCGTCCCCCACCAGCCGGGCGACCGCCATGGGCGAGGTCACGAGGCGCTCACCGGGGTCGATGCCTTGGGCAACAAGCTTGGCCGCCACCTCTGATGCCGGCGGGTAGGCGTTGTTCGTCACGAACCACACCTCCTCCCCCGCCGCCCGGAGGCGACCCACCGCCTCAGCCGAGCCAGGGATCGGGTCCGATCCTCGCCAGATCACCCCGTCGAGGTCGAGCACCCAGGCCATGGGGGCGCACCTTAGGACCCGGCGGCCACCCGGCGGAAGAGGGGTGCCCCCGGGTCTGCTACGAATTGAGGGTGCCCCGCTTCCTGCCGTTCCGCGGTGTCCACTACGACATCGCCCGCGCCGACCTCGCCCTGGTCACCTCGCCCCCCTACGACGTGCTCGACGACGAGGACCGTTCCCGTCTGGCCGCTGGTCATCGCGCCAACGCGGTGGTCATCGACCTACCCATTGACGGCGACGATCCCTACCGCGAGGCGGGTGACACGCTGCGCCGCTGGCTGGTCGACGGCACCCTGGTGCAAGACCCCGACCCGTCCTTCTACGTCTACCGCATGGAGTCCATCGACGAGACCGGTCACCAGCGCGGGACCACCGGGGTGTTCGGGGCGCTCGAGCTGTCCCGTCCCGGCGAAGGCGGCATCCTCCCCCATGAGCACACCACTCCCAAGGCCAAGAGCGACCGGCTGAACCTGCTCCGAGGCGCCCGGGCCAACCTGTCAGCGGTGTGGGGCCTGTCCCCCTCGGCCGGGCTGTCCAAGCTCCTCGAGGTGAGTGATCCGCCGCTCGCCGCCTGGACCGACGAGGACGGCGTTCACCATCTCCTGTGGCCCATCAGCGATACCGAGCGGGTGGCGGCCATCACCGAAGCGGTGGGCTCGAACCCGGTGGTCATCGCCGACGGCCATCACCGCTATGAGACCTCGCTCGCCTACCGCGACGAGCAACGAGCGGCGGGGGCCGGGCCCGACGCGGCCAGCGAGGCCGCCCTCGTTTACGTAGTCGAGCTGGTGGACAATGAGCTGAACGTCCTGCCCATCCACCGCCTCATCGGCGGCCTCCCCGACGATGTCGACCTGCCGGCAATGCTCGAGGCCTGGTTCGTGGTCACCCCCGCCGGCGGGATCGGCCCGGACATCGCCGAGCGTATGGGCGAGCAGGGCGCCCTGGTGCTGGTCACCGCCATGGGCGCCTGGTTCCTCCGCCCCCGGGCCCAGGCCCTGACCGGCACGCCCGAGCTGGATTCGAGCCGGCTCGATGTGGCCCTGGCCGGCCTCCCGGCCCATGAGCTGACGTTCCAGCACGGGGTCGACCAGGTGGTGCGCAAGGTGGCAACTGGTCAGGCCCAGGCCGGCGTCCTGCTGCGCCCTGCGTCGGTGGCACAGATCATCGACATCGCCCAGGGCGGCGAGCGCATGCCTCCCAAGACGACGTTCTTCCACCCCAAGCCCCGTACCGGCGTGGTTTTCAGGCTCCTCTAGTCAACTGTCCAGGTGGCGCCGGACCGCAGCAGGGCCTGCAGATCGCCGGGCCCACTGCGCTCGTGCGACTGGGCCAACTGGCGACTCACCTCGCTGCCGTAGTCGGGCCGCTCGACGGCCCGGAAGACCCCGATCGGGGTCGGCTCGTGGGGCCCGCTCGACAGCTGCGAAAGCTGGAAGGCCAACCCCTGGTTGGTCTCGTCGTGCACCAAGATGGCGTCCCCGCCCACGTCGGCCACGGCCACGATGCGCAGCTTGCCGTCGGCCCCCATCACCACGCCCTTTTCGAGGTCGGGCCCGAAACGGATGGGCTCGCCGTGTTGCAACCGGATGAGCATCTGGTCCCGCTGCTCCTTGCCGGTGATCTCGATGAAGGCACCGTCGTTGAAGACGTTGCAGTTCTGGTAGATCTCGACGAAGGAGGCGCCCTGGTGATCGTGCGCCCGGCGGAACATGTCCATCATGTGATGACGGTCCAGGTCGTGGGTGCGGGCCACGAACGTGGCCTCGGCCCCGATGGCCACGCTGATGGGGTTGAAGGGGTGATCGATGGAGCCGAACGGCGTGCTCTTGGTGACCTTGCCCACCTCACTGGTCGGTGAGTACTGCCCCTTGGTCAACCCATAGATCTGGTTGTTGAACATGAGGATGGTCAGGTTGACGTTGCGACGCAGGGCATGGATGAGGTGATTGCCGCCGATGGACAACATGTCGCCGTCGCCGCCCACCACCCAGACGTCGAGATCGGGCCGCGCCACGGCGAGCCCCGTGGCGATGGCCGGGGCCCGCCCATGGATGCTGTGCATGCCGTAGGTGTTCATGTAGTAGGGGAAGCGCGCCGCACAGCCGATGCCGGAGACGAACACCGTGTTCTCCCGCGACACTCCCAGATCAGGCATGAGGAATTGCACCGCGGCCAGGATCGAATAGTCGCCGCAGCCGGGGCACCAACGCACCTCCTGGTCACTGGACCAGTCTTTGCGGGCGGTGACGGGGATGGTGGTGTCAGTCATCGAGGACCTCCAGGATTGCGTGCTCCAGCTCGCCGGCGGTGAAGGGCACGCCCCTTACCTTGGTCACCGAGCGGACGTCGACCAGATACTCGGCCCGCAACAGCCGGTTGAGCTGTCCCAGGTTCATCTCCGGTACGAGGACCTTGGGGTATCGGACCAGCACCTCGCCGAGATTGGGGGGGAACGGGTTGAGATGGATGAGGTGAGCCTGGGCCACCCGCCGACCGCGGGCGCGCACCCGGTCCACCGCGCCGCTGATGGCCCCCCAGGTCGAGCCCCAACCCAACACCAGGATCTCGGCATCGTCGACGTCACCGATGACGTCGAGCTCAGGGATGTTGTTGGCGATGCCGGCCACCTTGGCGGCCCGGATCTTCACCATCAGCTCGTGGTTCTCGGGGTCGTAGCTGATGTTGCCCGAGCCCTCTTCCTTCTCGATGCCACCAATGCGGTGCATGAGCCCGGGAGTGCCGGGCAACGCCAGCGGGCGGGCCAGGGTTTCAGGGTCTCGCAGGTAGGGCCAGAACTCGGCTTCGCCGTCGTCGCCCACGTGGTTCGGTTCGGTGGCGAACGTGACCGGGATGGGGTCCAACGTCGAGGCATCGGGGATCAGCCATGGCTCCGAGCCGTTGGCGATATAGCCGTCGGACAACAAGATCACCGGGGTGCGATAGGTGAGCGCCAGACGGGCCGCCTCGATGGCCACCTCGAAGCAGTTCGACGGGCTGAAGGGGGCGATGATGGGAAGCGGTGATTCGCCGTGGTGCCCGTACATGGCCATCAGCAGATCGCTCTGCTCGGTCTTGGTCGGCAAGCCGGTCGACGGTCCCCCGCGCTGGATGTCGATGACCAGCAGCGGCAGCTCGAGGCTGATGGCGAGCCCGATGGTCTCGGACTTGAGGGCCAAGCCGGGCCCGCTGGTGGTGGTGATGCCGAGGTGGCCCCCGAACGAGGCGCCCAGGGCGGCCCCGATCCCGGCGATCTCGTCTTCGGCTTGCAGCGTCCGCACCCCGAAGTTCTTGTGCTTGGACAACTCGTGAAGGATGTCGGAGGCGGGGGTGATCGGGTACGACCCCAGGAAGATCGGGAGTTGCGCGAGCTGGCCGGCGGCGACCAGGCCCCACGCCAGCGCCGTGTTCCCGGTGATGTTGGTGTACTGGCCCGGTCGCTGGGGCGCGGGCTTGACCTGGTACGGATGGTCGAACAGCTCGGCCGTCTCACCGAAGGCGTGACCGGCCCGGAAGGCGGCCAGGTTGGCGTCGCGCACCTGCGGCTTCGAGGCGAACTTGGCCTCGATCCACTCGATGGTGTCCTTGTCGGGCCGGGTGTACATCCACGAGATGAGCCCGAGGGCGAAGAAGTTCTTCGAGCGATCGGCGTCACGCGGCTTGACCCCCAAAGGAGCGCACGCCTCCTTGGTGATCGAACTCATCGGGACCTCGTAGACCTGATAGCCCTTGAGGCTCCCGTCGCTCAGCGGGTTCTCGGCGTAGCCCGCCTTGGTCAGGTTGCGCTCGTCAAAGGTGTCGATGTTCAAGATGACCGTGCCGCCCGGCTCGAGCTCACCGATTTCGGAGCGCAGGGCGGCCGGGTTCATGGCCACCAACACGTTGGGGGCATCGCCTGGCGTGGTGATGTCGTGGTCGGAGATGTGGACCTGGAAGGCCGACACGCCGGCCAGCGTCCCGGCCGGCGCCCGGATCTCGGCGGGGAACACCGGCAACGTAGCCAGGTCGTTGCCGAACAAGGCGCTGGCGCTGGTGAACCGGTCGCCGGTCAACTGCATGCCGTCGCCGGAATCGCCAGCGAAGCGAATGATGACCCGGTCCAGCTCCATGGGCGCTACGCGCTCCGCGGTGTCTGACACGAGGACCCCCTTGTCCTGCTCGTCGTGACTGGTGGTTCTTGACTGGTCGTGTAGGGCGGCCTGTCGGCCGCGCTGGGTCGCGCTGGGTCGCGCTGGGTCAATCTACCGGCGGAAACGGGTTCCTGTCGCGCACCCTCGCCGTCACGGCGAGCGAATCACGCCAACACGGGCCGTGCCGGCATGGGCGCGTCAGGCGACGGTGACGGTGGAGTCGAGGTAGACGTCCTGGATGGCGTTGAGCAGCTCGACGCCTTCGCTGGTCGGGCGCTGGAAGGCCTTGCGTCCGCTGATCAGCCCCATGCCGCCGGCGCGCTTGTTGATCACGGCGGTGCGCACGGCGTCGGCCAGGTCGCTGGCGCCCTTGGACTCGCCCCCCGAGTTGATGAGGCCGATGCGGCCCATGTAGCAGTTCGCCACCTGCCACCGGGCCAAGTCGATGGGGTTGTCGGGTACCAGCTCGTCGTACACCAGCTTCGAGGTCTTCCCGTAGCCCGGCAGCGCGTTGTAGCCGCCGTTGTTGGTGGGCAGCTTCTGCTTGATGATGTCGGCCTCGATGGTCACACCCAGGTGGTTGGCCTGGCCGGTGAGATCGGCGGCTCCGTGGTAGTCGACCCCGTCGACCTTGAATCCGTTGTTGCGCAGGTAGCACCAGAGCACCGTGAACATTCCGAGCTCGTGGGCCCGGTGGAACGCCTCGCTCACCTCGATGATCTGGTGGTGCGACTCCGGTGAACCGAAGTAGATGGTGGCGCCGACGCCGGCGGCGCCCAGCTCGTAGGCCTGGTCGACGGAGCCAAACATGATCTGGTCGAACTCGTTGGGCAGGGTCAGCAGCTCGTTGTGATTGATCTTCACGATGAACGGGATCTTGTGGGAGTACTGGCGCGAGCACAGCCCGAGCACCCCGAACGTGGTGGCCACCGCGTTGCAGCCGCCCTCGATGGCCAGTTCCACGATGTTCTTGGGATCGAAGTACTTCGGGTTGGGCGCGAACGAGGCGGCGGCCGAGTGCTCGATGCCCTGGTCGACCGGGAGGATGGAGACGTGGCCGGTCCCGGCCAGGCGACCGTGGTTGATGAGGCTGGCCAGGTTGCGCAGCACCTGCGGGGACCGGTCGCTGTCCTTGTACACCCGGTCGACGATGTCGCCGCCCGGCAGCGTCAGCTCCTCGCGGGGAATCCCCTTCACGACGTAACTGAGCAGGCTCTCGGCCTCGTCGCCGAGCAGGCCCTGGATGTCGGTCATGCCACTCCTCGTCTCATTGCACCGATGCGTCGGCGTCGGGCCGTCGGGCCCGCGCCCCTGATCCTCCCACCCTAGGCGAGGCACCGGGAACCACCCCAGTGGCGAAGATCCTCAGTTCAAGCCGTGGAGCCGGGTGCGCACGTCGGCAAACGCCGGGTCGGCCGCCGTCAGCCTTCCGAACAGCTCCCGGGCCCGGGCCACATCCCCGGCTCGCTCATAGAGGTCGGCCAGGGCGTACGCCCGGCGCAGGTGGTGGTCTCGGGGGCGACGCGGCATCCTCCATCCCTGCTCGAGCACGCGGATGGCACCCGGCAGGTCACCGCGGTCGGCCAGGCTGCCGGCCACCACGATCCGTCCCTCCACCACCAGTTCCGCGCTGGGCGAGGCGCTGCGCAGCTCCTCCCACAGCTCGTCCACCGTGGCGGTGTCGCCCTGGGCCCGGTAACAGTCGGCCAGCACCGGGTGCTGCTCGGTGGAAGCGGTCAACATGCGAAACGCCTCCAGTTCCTTGACGGCGGGTCGCCATTTGCCTTGCCGGTACAGGGTGAGGCCGTACAGCTCCCGCACCGCCGCCACCCGGGGGGCCTCCTCGGCCAGCTTGCGCAGGATGCGGGCCGCGTCGCCGTAGCGCTCAGCGCCGAACGCCCTGGTGGCATCGGCCAGACGTTGCTCCAACCGAGGGGCCCGGGTGGGGCCGACCGAGCGGTTCAGCTCGACCCGCACCTCGTCTTCGAGTTCGACCCGGTCATCGGCGGCCGGACGCCTTCCCCGTGAGACCGCATTGCTGGCCTCGTCGCGCACCTCGTCGACCCGCACCCACTCGTCTATCGAACGGTCGGTCGGACCATGACGTTCGGCCTCCTCGCGCGCCGCGGCCATGACCTCCCGCCAGGTGGATGAGGCGCCGGAGCCGCCCTCTTCCAAGCGGCCTGCGGCACGTCGGGCCAGGCCACCCCACTTCGGGTCCCCGACCATGGGGCGCTCCTCCGGCTGCCGGGACGACGAGCGTCGCGACGACCGCCGGGCGCTTCCCGAGCGAGCCGCCGACCGGGAGCGCGATCCAGCGCGTGGGCTGGGTCGGGAGCGACGGGGGCTGCTCGACCGCTCGCTGCCTTCGGCGCGTTCGCTGGTATCCGAGGAGCGGCGCGATGACGACCGGGGGGATGAGCCCGAGGAGCGCCTACTCGAGCCACCCCGGGAACGGGAACTTCCCCGGGAACTGGAACCTGAACGGCCGGATGACGACTCGCCGGAACCGGAGCCAGAGGCTCGGCGACCTGAGCCCCCACCGCTCGAACGGCGCGACGAAGGAGGGCGAGGGGGCGTAGCCATGGCGCTCAGCGTACCGGAGACACCGACCCGGGCCGAAAACGAAGAACGGGGCCCCAAAGGGGCCCCGTTCAGGGCGAAATCCGGCGGCGTCCTACTCTCCCAGGGGATCTCTCCCCAAGTACCATCGGCGCTGGTGGGCTTAACTTCCGTGTTCGGAATGGGAACGGGTGTGACCCCACCGCTATGGCCACCGAAATCTGTTGCCAAGGACGAGCACACCGGTCAGAAACCGGGCGCTCTAGCCCCTGAAGAACTCCATAGCGAGCACAAGCGTCATTGTTAATCCAAGCCCTCGGCCGATTAGTACCGGTCGGCTGAACACGTCACCGTGCTTACACCTCCGGCCTATCAACGTGGTGATCTAGCCACGGGCCTTACCTGGTTAACCCAGTGAGAGATTTCATCTTGGAACGAGCTTCGCACTTAGATGCTTTCAGCGCTTATCCCTACCGAACATAGCTACCCAGCGGTGCCCCTGGCGGGACAACTGGCACACCAGCGGTTC
>DHIQ01000143.1:4349-7886 GCA_002403895.1 Candidatus Neomicrothrix sp. UBA4742 | reverse complement strand
GGTCCCGTGCCCCCCGCCGGGGACGACCCCCTCACCACCCCCGCCGATGCTTCGACGGGCGAGATTCCCCCGGCCCCGCCCTCCTGGGTGTCGACGCCGGCGTCCACCCCGCCGCCTGCTGCCCCTGGCTGGGCCAGTCCCTCCACCCCGGCGGCCGGGAGCCCACCCGTCCTGGGTGGCTCGACCCCGCCCGTCGGCGGGTCCGGCCCCTCGTGGTCGGCCGGGTCGGTTCCCCCCACGCCGCCGCCGGTCGTGCCCACGCCCGTTGGCTCGGGCCGCCCCAAGGGTCGGGGCTGGCTCATGGCCGGTGCCATCGTGGCCGCCGCCGCCCTGCTCACCGCCGGGTTCCTGGGGCGCGATGTCGTCGACCGTCGAGACGCGTCGACCACCGCCGCCATCAGCGGCACGAACACCTTGACCACCAACAACGGCCCCACCACCCCCGTGGTCCCCTCCTCGGGTGACGAACCGGTCGTCGCCGTAGCGAAGGCTCTGACGCCCGCCGTAGTGCAGATCCAGACCTCCGACGGCCTCGGTTCCGGAGTCATCTATGACAGCAGCGGTTTCATCGTTACCAACGCCCACGTGGTGGGCACCTCCAAGACGGTGCAGGTCAACCTCTACGACGGCTCCAAGCTGGAAGGCACCGTGCAGGGCAGTGACACGTCGAGCGACATCGCCGTCGTGAAGGTGGACAGCGGCTCGAAGAAGCTGACCGCGGCCAAGCTGGCCGGCGCGGAGCCCACCGTGGGTTCGGTGGCGGTTGCCATCGGCAGCCCCTTCGGACTGAGTGGTTCGGTCACCGCCGGTGTCATCAGCGCCATCGATCGGCCGGTCGACAACAACCAGGCCACGGTGAACATGATCCAGACCGACGCCCCCATCAATCCCGGCAACTCGGGTGGAGCGCTGGCCAATCGCAACGCCGAGGTCATCGGCATCAACGCCGAGATCTACAGCCAGAAGGGTGAGAACAACGGCATCGGCTTCGCCATCCCGATCGCGACGGCCAAGACGGTGGCCGACAAGATCACCAGCGGGGGCTCGCTGGCCCGGCCGCTCGTCGGGGTGAGCATCAAGAATGACCCCAATGGTGCGACTGGCGCTTTCATCGCCGAGGTCCAGTCCGGTGGCGCTGCCGAGAAGGCCGGCCTGCAGGTCGGCGACATCGTCACCTCGGTGAACGGCACGGCCGTTGCCACGGCTGACGAGTTCCGGGGCACTGTCGGCGCTTTCAGCCCCGACGAGACCATCACCCTCGAGGTCCAGCGCGGCGGCAAGACCATCCAGGTGGACGTGACCCTGGGCAGCAACACCGGTAACTGATCGCCAACCGATCAACGACTCCGGCAGTCCCAACCCTGCCGGTGCTCGTGGTCTCGGGTCGGTCCTCCTCAGGAGCCCTCCCAGCCCGACTCGGGACCACCCTCCCAGCGACCGCATCCTCTCCCAGCGAGGATGCGGTCGCTGCGCGTCCGGCCCCATGAGGGATACGTCGGCGTCCGGCTTCCGAGAGGCGACCGGCTAGTCGCTGAGTAGGCTCGTGCCCTCATGTCGATCCTCGTCGTCTTCGTCCTCGTCGCCGTGCTCGGCGTCCTCATCGGCACCGCATTCGCCCTGGTCCGGACCAGGAGCCGCCACGACGCCACCCTGCTGGAGCCGCTGACCGACATGCGGGGCGTACCGACGGAGGTAAAAGAGGACGTGGCCCGCCACGTCGCCCAACTCGAGGGCGAGGCCGAGGAGGAGGCCGCAGAGGTCGACGTCGAGCTGGCCGCCGCCGTCGACGAGGCGATGGCCCCGCCGGCCGAGGCGCCGGTCAGGCCGAAGTTCCGCGATCGTCTGGGCAAGGCCCGGTCGACGCTGTCGGGCTACCTCATCTCCATCGGCGCCCGGGGCCGGATCGATGCTGAGACCTGGGACGAGCTCGAAGAGGCCCTCATCCGCGCCGACGTCGGCATGGAGCCGACCATCGAGCTGCTCGACGCCCTCCGGGCCCGGGTCAAGGCGGAGGGCCTGACCGAGTCCAGCGAGCTGCTGGACGCCCTCAAAGATGAGCTCAAGTCCCGCCTGGCCGGCTACGACCGGACGTTGCACCTGGCCGATGTCGCACCCTCGGTGTGGTTGTTCGTCGGGGTGAACGGGGTCGGCAAGACCACGACCATCGGCAAGCTCGGCAAGCGCGAGACCGCCGAGGGTCGCTCCGTGGTCATGGCGGCGGGGGACACCTTCCGGGCCGCGGCGGCCGAGCAACTGGGCATGTGGGCCGAGCGCTGCGGCGCCGATTTTGTCCGCGGCGCCGAGGGGGGCGACCCGAGCTCGGTGATCTTCGACGCGGTGGAGCGGGCCGCCGCCCGCGGATCCGACCTGGTGCTGGCTGACACGGCGGGCCGACTGCACACCAAGGTGAACCTCATGGAGGAGCTGCGCAAGGTCCGCCGGGTGGCCGAGAAGGGAGCGGGATCGGTCAGCGAGGTGCTCCTGGTGCTCGACGCCACGACCGGTCAGAACGGCCTAGTGCAAGCCAAGCAGTTCACCGAGGCGGTGGAGCTGACCGGTGTGGTCCTCACCAAGCTCGACGGATCGGCCAAGGGCGGCATCGTCGTGGCCATCCAGTCACAACTCGGTATCCCGGTGAAGCTCGTCGGTCTCGGTGAGACCGCCGACGACCTCGTAGTCTTCGATCCCGACGAGTTCGTCGACGCCCTCTTCTCGTGAAGGTGCGACTCGAGTTCGTCGTCCCCGTAGTCCAGCCGGCTAAGGAATCGCTGTCGTGAACATGCTCGGTCGTGTCTTCGTCCTGCCCGCCAAGCTCGTGTTCGCCTCGGTGGAAACCGCATTCCGGGCCGGCCGGCTGGTCGGATCGGTACCGGTCGGCGCGGCACGCCGCACCTCGCGCCTGTTGGGGTTCCGAGGCACACTCGCCCTGGTGATCGGCTTCGCCCTGGGGCTGCTGTTGGCCCCGGTGCCGGGACGCCAGCTCCGCGCCCGGCTCAAGCTGGTGCTGGACCGCACGGGCGGTGTCAGTGACGCCGAGCTCGCCGAACGGGTCAGCTTCGAGCTGGAGCACGCGTCCCGTACGTGGCACCTCCCTCAGCCCCGGGTCTCCGTGGCCTCGGGCCGGGTCGTGCTCAGCGGCGACATTGATCACGAGGCGGCCAGGGACGAGCTGGCCCGGGTGGCTGCCGCCGTGCCCGGTGTCACCGCCGTCGACAACCTGGTCGTGGTGAGCCAAGGCACCGATCCAGCGGCCGGCGCCAGCACCGACCCCGGCTGACGGCCGGCCACCGAAGTCCGGTAGCCTCCGTGCTCCATGTTTGACGCACTCTCCGACCGTTTCGACGGCATCTTCTCCAAGCTCCGCGGTCGCGGTCGACTCAGCGACGACGACGTCGACGAGGTCCTTCGGGAGATCCGCCTGGCCCTGCTCGAGGCCGACGTCAATTTCCAGGTGGTCAAGAACCTCGTCGCCCGCATCCGCGAACGCTGTGTCGGCGAGGAGCTGTCCAAGGCCCTGAGCCCGGCCCAGCAGGTCAT
>DHIQ01000143.1:455-4026 GCA_002403895.1 Candidatus Neomicrothrix sp. UBA4742 | reverse complement strand
CGTATCAGCTACGCCCCCAAGCCGCCCACGGTCGTGCTTATGGCCGGCCTCCAGGGCTCAGGCAAGACGACTCGCACGGCGAGCCTGGCGCAATGGTTCAAGTCCCAGGGTCGCCACCCCATCATGATCGGGGCCGACCTTCAGCGCCCGGCGGCAGTCGAGCAGTTGCGGACCCTGGGCCGCCAGATCGATGTACCGGTGTTCAGCGAGGCGTCCGACCCGGTCAATGTGGCCACCGCCGGTCTGGCCGAGGCCCGCCGCACGGGCCGCGACGTGGTGCTGGTCGACACCGCCGGCCGTCTCGCCATCGACACCGAACTGATGGACGAGGTGCGACGCATCTCCGAGGCGGTGAGCCCGGACTACACATTCCTCGTCGTGGACGCCATGACCGGCCAGGACGCGGTGAACGTCGCTGAATCGTTCCACGCCACGCTTGCCCTCGACGGGGTCATCCTCACCAAGCTCGACGGCGACGCCCGCGGTGGTGCCGCGCTGTCGGTCAAGGAGGTCGTGGGCAAGCCCATCGCCTTCGTGTCGACCGGTGAGAAGGTGGGCGACTTCGAGCTGTTCCACCCGGACCGCCTGGCCGGCCGGATCCTGGGCATGGGCGACATGCTCACCCTCATCGAGAAGGCCGAACAGGTCTACGAGAAGGATGAGGCCGAGGCCGCGGCCACCAAGCTCCTCGAGGGGGAGTTCACCCTCGACGACTTCCTCGACCAGATGCAGCAGATCAAGAAGATGGGACCGCTGAGCGGACTCGTGTCGATGCTTCCCGGCGTGCCCAAAGAGTTGAAGGACGTCGAGATCGACGACCGCCAGATCGGCCAGGTCGAAGCAATCGTCCGCTCGATGACCAGCGACGAACGCACCCGCCCGGAGATCATCGACGGTTCGCGCCGAACCCGCATCGCCACCGGCTCGGGCACCACGCCGACGGAGGTTGGCCAGCTGATCAAACAGTTCCGCGAAATGTCCAAGATGATGAAGCGGATGGGCGGATTCGGCTCGAAGAAGACCAAGAAGGGCCGCAAGGGCAAGAAGGGCACAAGTGGCGGCCGGGTCACCCAGGGGCGGGCCCCGCTCAAGCTGCCGAATCTCGAAACCGGCGGACTCGGAGCCGGCCGGCCTGGGGCGCCATCGCTGCCCGGGCTCCCCGATTTGGGCAGCCCGGATCTCCCCAGCTTGAACTGAACGGCCTTCGCGGCCCACCATAGGGGGTCGCCTCGGCCCCGATCCTGTCGCCGATAGTTGCCGCCGCCGCCATCTGGGCGGCCCCGGCACGTACCCAAGAGAGAAGAAAACACCGTGGTAAAGCTCCGCCTGATGCGGATGGGCAAGAAGAAGCAGCCGACCTACCGAGTGGTCGCTGCCGATGCCCGTTCGCCCCGCAATGGCCGCTTCATCGAGATCGTGGGCACCTACGAGCCCCGCCGTGAGCCGTCCGTCGTCAAGATCGACAACGACAGGGCCGTGGCCTGGTTGAACAAGGGCGCGCAGCCCACCGAGACGGTCGAGAAGCTGTTGAAGATCTCCGGCGCCTGGGACGAGTTCAAGGGCTCAAAGGCTTCGTGACCGACCACGAGAACGACCACGACGACGAGTTCGAAGACGACGAAGACGTCGACGATCCGAACTTCGTCGACAATGAAGACGACGATGACGATGACGAGGCCGACGTCAACACGAAGACGGTCGTCGCCGGCAATGCCACTTCGGTGCTCGAGTACCTGGTGCGGGCCGTCGTGGACGATCCTGACTCGGTCGAGGTGCAGGTCGACGACGGTGGCCGCCGCACCACGCTGAACGTGACGGTGGCTCCCGGCGACATGGGCCGGGTCATCGGCAAGCGGGGCCGGGTGGCCACGGCGATCCGCACCGTGACCCGGGCTGCAGCCGTGCGTGACGATGTCGAGGTCGACATCGAGTTCGTCGACTGAGCGAGCAACGCTCGATGGCGGCGGACGAGAGCCCACTGCTCGAGGTCGGTCGCATCACCAAGCCCCACGGCCTCCGCGGAGAGGTCCTGGTCAGCCTGTCCACCACCGAGTTCTCGCGGGTCGCGCCCGGTTCGGTCTTGCGCGCCGGCGATGAGGATTTCATCGTGGTGAGCTCGACGCCTCATCACCAGCGCTGGATCGTCGATTTCGAGGGCGTGGACTCCCGCGAGGCGGCCGAAGCTCTGCAAGGCACGGTGATCCGGGCCCGAGCAAAGTTGGGAGCCGACGACGGGGAAGAGGACGCGCTCTGGGTCCACGATCTGATCGGGACGACGGTGGTGGATGTCGGCGGCCGGGCCCGCGGCCGGGTCGTGGCGGTGGTGGCCAACCCGGCCAGCGATCTGTTGGAACTCGAGTCTGGGGAGCTGGTCCCGCTGCGTTTCGTCGTGGGTGGGCTGGAACCGGGCCCCGATGGTCCCACGCTGCGGATCGACCCCCCCGAGGGCCTACTGAGCGACTAACGCGTGGCAGGCTGGCGGCCTGATGCGCATCGATGTGTTCACGATCTTCCCGGACATGGTCACTGAGTTCGCCGATCGCAGCTTGTTGGGTCGGGCCGGGCGCAACGGGCTGCTCGACGTACAGGTCCACGACCTGCGCTCGGCCACCGCCGACCCGCACCGATCGGTAGATGACACCCCGTTCGGCGGTGGCGCCGGCATGGTGCTGATGCCCGAGCCCATCTTCGCCACGGTGGAGGCGGTCGACCCTCCCCGCCCCTTGCTGCTGCTCGGGCCCGGTGGCCGCACCCTGGATCAGGCCTACGCCCGTGAGCTGGCGGGTCTCGACGGCTTCTCATTGCTGTGTGGCCGCTACGAGGGGGTCGACGAGCGGGTTCGGGCCCATCTGGCCGACGGCGAGATCTCTATCGGCGACTATGTGCTGGCCGGGGGCGAGGTGGCGGCCATGGTCGTGCTGGAAGCGGTGGGGCGGCTCGTGCCCGGCGTGATGGGCAACGACACGTCGGCCGATGACGAATCCTTCGGCGACGGCTTGTTGGAATATCCCCACTTCACCAAACCGGCCGAGTTCCGAGGCTGGGCCGTGCCGGAGATCCTGCGCTCGGGCGATCACGGACGGATCGCCCGGTGGCGCCGCGCTCAGGCCCTGCGCCGCACGATGGCGCAGCGTCCCGACCTGATCGCGGCCCGAGGAGGTCTGAGCGACGAGGAACAGCGCCTGGTCGCCGAGTGCGACGATTCGTTGCCCTCCTGAGGGGGCGCTTTGCCGGTTCCAGTGCCTACCGCCTATCCTGCGGTGTCCAGGACGACAGCCATATCTCGGCCGCGCCCCTCATTGCCGCCGGGTCCACACGCGGGAGCGTGAGCATCATGAACGCCACTGACCTCATTGACATGCGCAACCTCCGGGACGACATTCCCGATTTCGCCCCGGGCGACACCCTCAAGGTGCACGTGCGCGTGGTGGAGGGCACCCGCGAGCGTGTCCAACTGTTCCAGGGGGCCGTCATCCGCCGCCAGGGTGATGGAATCCGCGAGACCTTCACGGTCCGCAAGGTCAGCTTCGGGGTCGGCGTCGAGCGCACCTTCCCTGTGCACAGCCCCATC
>DHIQ01000143.1:0-166 GCA_002403895.1 Candidatus Neomicrothrix sp. UBA4742 | reverse complement strand
TGGCCAAGATCGAGGTTGTGACCCGCGGCGATGTCCGCCGGGCGAAGCTGTACTACCTGCGCGACCGGGTCGGTAAGGCCGCCAAGATCAAAGAGAAGCGCGACTGACCTACCCCTTGCTCTGCGCGCCGGCCCGGTCGGCGGTGAGGGAGTGAGCGCGCCTGACC
>DHIQ01000117.1 GCA_002403895.1 Candidatus Neomicrothrix sp. UBA4742 | reverse complement strand
AAGAGACAGGGACGCCGACGATCGAGCGCAGCAATGTGGTCTTGCCCCCGCCGTTGGGTCCAAGCAGGCCGACGACCTGCCCGCGCGGCACGGAGAGCGAGATGCCGGGGAGCACCTCGCGGGAGCCACGGATCACGTGCAGGTCGTCCACGACCACGGCCGGAGCCTCGTCATTCATCACGCGATGGAGTTTATGACTCTCCCGGTATGAGCGTGGGTCAGCCGGGCGCGGGTTCGTGGGGTAGTGGGAGTGAGATCGGTCCGCGGGAGAGCATCACCGGGGCGAGTGCAGCCGGGCAGGAGTGGAAGCCGTAGGCCCGTCGGCCATGGCGTGGTCCACACCGAGCCTGATGGCGGCCAGGATGCCCTCGCGGTGCTTGCGGATGGTGGCGGTGCTCCCGTGCCGGTGACCCGAACTTGCGCACCCACGTCGTCACTGCCGACAAGGTCCAGGGCCTGGACGGCAGCCGGCCGACGCCGCAGCTCGACTCCGTCGACAGCCTCAGCGTGGCCCGGCACGCAGTTCTGGGTGCCCGGCGTGACTGGCCACCGTGTCCCACACCTCAGCTTTCGTCTGGAGCACGGAAGCCACGGACACCTGGTGCTTCGACCAGGGTGTCGAGGAGACCGGACCTACTCACCTTCGATCTGTCCGAGCAGTGCAGCGCCCTGGTCGGTCAGATGCAGGAAGCCAGGAGCGGAGGAACCGTCTCTTGAGTCGTCGCGATGATTCCGCGCAAGCAATCCGCGTCCGATCAAGCTCTCGACGGTGGCGTCCGCGGCATCGTCGAGAGCCCCGATTCGCTGGGCCACCTCTCGCACCGGGCTGGTGCCGTAGGCGACGGCAAGCAGGACGTGCACCTCGCCGGCCGGCAGCCCGATGACCTGCTCGACGCCGCGGGACAGCCCCTCAGAAGCGCGGGCGACCTCTGTGAGCTCATCGAGGAGTCCGAGAACTTCGCCCAGGCGGCCACCGGGTTCGGTGAGGACCGGCGCTGCTCGGTGCGGGTGTCGTTCGGGTCCCACCACGGGGCTCTCACCCTCAGACATCGCGCTCACCGGTGAGGGCCGGTCGAGACCGCGCCGCCGGCGTCCTCGCTCGTCCTCGTCCTCGTCCGTGACATCACCGCTGCCCGGCGCGAGCCGTTCAGTCTCACCCGGCGGGACCGGGTGCTCGACATCGCTTCCTTCGACGCTCAGATGGGGCAGCGCTCGGTCGAGCCAACGCGGCAACCACCAGTTGGCCGGTCCGATCCGGTGCATCACCGCAGGGACGATGAGCATCCGGATCAGGAACGCGTCGAGCAGGACCGCGGACGCCATCCCCAGCCCCATCAGCTTGATCGTCCGCGAGTCGCCGAACACGAAGGCGCCGAAGACGAACACCATGATCGAGGCGGCCGCCACGATGACCTTCCCGGTGTCGGCGTGCCCGGTGCGCACCGCGGCCGTGTTGTCACCGGTCCGCTGCCACTCCTCGTGCATCCGGCTGACCAGGAAGACCTGGTAGTCCATCGACAACCCGAACAACATCGCGAACAGCACCACGGGCAGAAATGGCTCGATCGGTCCGCCCTTGCCGAGGCCGATCAGGTCACCGGCCCAGCCAAACTGGAACACTGCCACCACGACGCCGAAGGCGGCGCCGACCGAGACCAGGTTCATCACCGCGCCCACCAGCGGCACCAATAGGCTGCGGAACGCCAGCACCAGCAGAAGCATCGACAGCCCGATGACGACCGAGACGAACAGCGGGATCTTCGCCTGGATCTGTGCCGCGAAGTCATCGAACGTCGCGGTCGGGCCGCCGACAAAGACCTGGATCCCTGACGCCGACTCGACGTCGGGCACGATCCGGGTGCGTACCCGGTCAATGAGGTCGCTGGTGGCTTCGTCCTGCGGGCTCGTCTTCGGTATGACGCGGAGCACGGCTGCGGTGCCCCCGGGGTTGGGCATGGGGCCGATCACCGAGGCGACGCCCGGGTCCGCCTGCAGCTGGGCCACCAGAGGCTGGAGCTGGGACGCATCCTTGCCGGTGATCGGGTTGGCGGACAGGTCGACGGCCAGGACCAGCGGTCCGTTGATACCTGGTCCGAAGCCGTCGGCCAGGGCGTCGTAGGCCTGCCGGGTCGTGGTCCCGGCGGGGTCGTTGCCCTGGTCGGCGGTGCCCAGGCGCAGGTCCAGGACGGGGGCGGCGATGGTCAGCAGTACTCCCAGGGCCAGCACCATCAGGACTATCGGACGTCCCTGGACCAACCGCGCCCACCGCCGGAACTCTCCACCGCTGTGCTCGGAGACAACCTTGCCTGCCAGCAGCGCCTGCCGGTCACGGCGACCCAGCACACGCAGACCGAGCGCCCCGAGCAGCGCCGGGATCAAGGTGGTGGCGGACAGCACCGTGAAGACCACCGACACCGAGGCCCCGATCGCCAGGCCATACAGGAACTCGATGCCGGTCAGGAACAGCCCGAGCAGCGCGATCACGACCGTGATGCCGGCGAAGACAACCGCCCGGCCCGAGGTGTCCAGGGCCGCGACGATCGAGTGGCTCGCCGGCATGCCGGCGCGCAGGTTCCCCCGATGCCGGTTGACGATGAACAGGGCGTAGTCGATGCCCACGCCCAGACCGAGCAACACCCCCAGTATCGGGGCCACGTCGGAGATCGTGGTCACGTTCGACGCGAGCCGGACCACACCGGTGGCCACCCCGAGCGCCGCGGCCGCCGACACGATCGGCAGGGCCGCCGCCACTGGAGAGCCGAACGCCAGCAGCAGGATCAGGAGGGCGAACCCCACACCGATCAGCTCAGCGGGCCCGATCTCGGGTTGCGAGAGGGCCGCCACACCCTGGCCTCCGACCGCAACATGGAGCCTGTCGCCGTTGGCGTCCTGGACCACCTTGACGAGGGCCTCAAGATCGGTGCGGGGCACCTGCATGCCCGCCACGTTGTACTGCACGCTGGCGTAGGCGACGGTGCCGTCGGCGCTGATCTGTCCCGCCCCGGTCGGCGCATAAGGACTGCGCACCGCGGTCACAGAGTCGATCGCGGCGACGCCCTCGAGCAGCGACTTTACCCGCGGCGCAACCCCCGGGTCGGTGACCTTCGCACCATCGGCAGTGATCACGATCGTGTCTGCGTCGCCCGACGCCCCCGGGAAGTGCTCGTGCAGCAGGTCGACCGCGGCCTGGCTGTCGGTCCCGGGCAGGGCGAAGCTGTTGCGGAAGTCCGTTCCCACGGCCTGCGCCGACACCTGAACGCCGACGATCGCCAGCACCCACAACAGTGCCACCAGCAGCGGGTGACCGGAACTCCAACGCGCCAACGACTTCATGTGGAAGATTCCTTACTTGACGACCGGTAAGTACTTGAGAAGACTATGGTGAACGATGAACTGACCGATCGTCAAGTTGGGAGGGGCCATGGTCCGTACGGCGGAGGCGGGCAGCACCCGCGAACGCATACTCCAGGTTGCCCTGGATCTGTTCGGCCGCCAGGGCTACGAGGGCACCTCGATCCGTGACATCGCCGACCGGATGGGCATGACCAAGGCGGCGGTCTACTACCACTTCCCGTCCAAGGAGAACCTGCTGGCCGACATCCTCACCCCGGCGATGACGAGGGTCGCCCAGGTGCTGGCTACGGCCGGCCCGGTCAGCACCTCAGAGCAGCGAAGAGCACTCGTGACCGCCCTGGTCGATGTCATCGGCGACGTCGGCCCACAGGTCGCGGTGATGCTCTCCGACCCAGCCGTTGGTACGCACCTGCGCACGCTGACCGGCGACAGCTCCCTGCCACAGAAGGTGGGAGAGACCCTGCTCGGAACACCGCCGAAGGACCCCCGAGCGGCTGCCGCGGCCCGGATCCGGGCCGCCTGTGCAGTCGGGTGCCTGCCCGCCGGCATCGGGGCTTGGCGCCGCGACAACCCCGGCGCGACAACGCTCGACGGCGACGCCAAGGCCGTGCTCGTCCAGACCGTGCTCGCTGTGATCGAACTGCCCGCCTGACAACGGCCGGTCACGGCCTCACGACCTGGCTGGCTGTAGGTCGTGACAAGGCGTCGGTGGGGCTTGAGCTATCGGTTCCGGTGTCCGGGGCGGTTGTGGTGCTGTTGGCCGGGCCTGGGGGCTGGCGGCGGTGCCGAGCGCCCACGCGGACGTATGCGACCTCGCCGCAGTGTGACCAGTTGCTGAGTCCGCCATAGCGCGCACCTGCGGGCGCTGCTTCGCCGCGCATCCAAAGGGGCCGCCCGGGCCGGACGCCGCCCCCGGCTCAGGATGTGACGAGCGGCACCATCACTATCAGGACGACGCAGTTCGCGATCTCGATCATACCGACTCGCTTGGGGGTCAGGCTGCGGTGCGGCAGCCACGCCGCCCGCACGAGGAACCACCCGAACGGCACGGCCAACGGCCAGGCAATCACCCCCGCGGCGACCCCGGCTGCCGCGTGGTAGGCGATCGATCCACGCAGGTATCGCAGGTCACCGCGCCCACGGATCATCGTCTTGACGTAGA
>DHIQ01000282.1:4621-5089 GCA_002403895.1 Candidatus Neomicrothrix sp. UBA4742 | reverse complement strand
GGGAGGGCGGCAGATCTGGTCGTCCTGTGCCGCGAAGGGCCAGCAGGTCTGACACGATCCAGCCATTGCGGATGTTCGGCTCGGACGACCAGGTGATGATCCACTTACAAACGAATGCGTCGGAACGCTGACTGGAGGGCGTGGATGGCCAGCAGGTCTGCCTCCGCGATCGGCGCGTTTGGCGTGATCACGCTGCTACTGGCGGCGCTGAGCTTCCGGGTCTGGTTCCGGTATGACGTTGATGGCGAGTCGGCGGCCCGTGGCTCCTATGTTCTGCGGCACTCGGTGAACGCGTGGCAAGGGTCGACGCTTTGGACGTATGCCGTTGTTCTCGGAGTATCCGGCGTCGTAAAGCGTATCCATCTTTTGGTGGGTTACCGGTCGAGGTGATCGTCAGCGCGGTGACCGGCTTGTGCGGCGCCGTGACCGTGAACGTGTAGTCGCCCGAGCCGGCGGTCAGTCGCAGCG
>DHIQ01000282.1:720-4430 GCA_002403895.1 Candidatus Neomicrothrix sp. UBA4742 | reverse complement strand
GTCTGCGTCCGCCGTGCCGACGCTCAGTCCGGGATCGACCGCAGCGCGGTGACCGGCGACCCACACGGGACGACCGCTCTCGCGAACGGTCGATCCGCTGCCGCCGAGCAACGGCAGGTCGATCGTTGCCGTGCTGCCGATCGGGACGGTGGCGTGATAGGTGAGCGTGTTGCCCAACCGCTGCCACGAACTGATGATCGTCCCGCGCACCGTCTGCTGCGACCCAACTCACGTGGGTGAGGTCGCCGACCACGCTCGGCGCGAGGGTGAACGTGCGCCACCCCGTCGTCCCCGCCTGGATACCCGCCAGCTGCTGGTAGAACCACTGGCCGATCGACCCGGCCAGGCCGATGTGGTCCTTGGACGACGTGCCGTCCGGGGAGGAGGAGTTGTTCCACTTCTCCCAGATGGTGCCCGGCCCGTTGGCGACCATGTAACCGAAGCTCGGGTAGTCGGTGCGCGCGGCGACCGCAAGCGCGATGTCGTTGCGGTGGTACTTGGCGACCGCCTGGTAGACGTAGGTCGTCCCCACGAAACCCGTCGTGACGTGGTCGTTGTGTGGGGTGATGTCCTGGATCAGCTTGCCGAGTACGGCCTGCTCATGGCCGGCCGGGACGATCGCGAGGACCAGCGGCATGGCGTACGCCAACTGGGTGTTCGGCGCGTAGGTGTCGGTGTTGGTGTCGAAGTACTTCGCGGTGAATCCGGCGGCGATCGCGTCCGCCAGCTGCGTGTACTTGGCGGCGTCCGCGGTCTGGCCGAGCACCTGCGCCATGTTCGCGAGCAGCCGGCTGTCGATCAGGTAGAACAGCGTCTGGAAGTAGACGTGCGGCGTGCTGACCGTCGACAACCAGTCGTCACCCCATGAGCCGGGAGAGTTCGTCACGATGTGCTGGCTGTCGCTGATCGTGCCGAGGTAGTCGACCCAACCCTTGACGTCCGAGTAGTTGTCCTGCACCACGCTCGCGTCGCCGTACTGCGTGTAGCTGTCCCAGACGACCTGCGGATAGGCGGTGCCCCAGGCCGGATCGGTGTAGAACCGGCTGCCCTCGCCCTGGTCCGGCGACACGGACGGCACGCTGCCGTCACTGTTGATGCTCGTCCGGATGTCGCCGAGCCACTTCGAGTACAGCGACTGCATGTCCAGGTTCGCCATCGCCTCGGCGTCGCTGTCACCGGCGTCGCCGAGCCAGCCCCGCTTTTCGCGGGTGGGGCAGTCCAGGGGCATGCCCTGCAGGTCGTTAAGCTGCGTCTGCACGAGCGCACTCTGGATCTGGTTGAGCAGCGGATTGGACGTGCCGAACGAACCGGCCGGGGCGACGTCGGTGTGGATGACGTCGGCGATCACGCTCACCGTCGTCCCGGCAGGCAGCCCGGTCAGCTCGGCGTAGCGGAAGCCGGCGTAGTTGGAGTTTGGTGTCCAGCTCTGCGTTCCCGAACCGTCGAAGGTGTACTGGTCTTGCTGACGGATGGGATCGGAGGACGAGAAGCTGATGTTCGCGGTCGAGACGCGCCCTTTCGCATCGAGCAGTTCGCCCTTGTTGATCACCGCGGTCGTGCTGGCGGCGGCCGTGGCGCGCAGGGTCACCTGACCGACGTAGTTCTGGCCGAAGTCGTAGACGGTCACCCCGTCCGTTGACGTGGTCGTCTTCGTGGGCGCGAGCGTCTTCACGATCCGGGTCGGCGGCGTGGTGTCGGCCTCGAGGTGGGTGAGTCCGATTGTCAGGGTGGGGTTCGCCCCGTAGATGCCCAGCTCGGCCAGCCGGAACGTGCACGACGTTTCGCGGCAGGCCAGCTTGGTCGCGGTGACGCGGACGTACCGCCCGTTGCCGTCGGTCGTGAACGACACCGGCGTCGCAGCCGGGTTCGGCTGGTCGGCGTCCCTGCGGTCGACGAGTGTGGTGGACGTGGCGAACGTCGGGTCATCGCTGACCTGCACCTCGTACCGGACGGGGAAGCCCGCGCCCGGGAAGTCACCAGCGGGGTCGTTGGTGGGGTGGGCAGGGAACAAGGTGATCTTCTTGACGGCCCGACTGCTGCCGAGATCGACCTGCACCCACTTCGTGTGGTCCGCGGTGGTCTCGCTGGCGGAGTGGTAGCCCTCGCTCTGGTCGGTGGACATGTCGATGCCGTCGACCAGTGCTGCACGCGACCAGCCGCAGCACGCGGTCTCGTCCGCGGCGGTGACCGGCTTTCCGAGCGCCAGGCTCGTCGGCTGCGACGCCTGCGCATAGACCGGAACCGAGGCCCAGGAGCTGTCGTCGAGCGAGGCGGAGTCCCAGCCCGCGATCTGCTTGCGGGCGTCCCAGCTCTCGCCGTAGTAGAAGTCGTCGTGCGTCACGGGACCGGGCGCGGTCTTCCAGTCACCATCGGTCCCGATGCTTGTTTTGGTGCCGTCGGCGTAGGTGATGTCGAGTTGCGCGATGAAGGTCGGGGAACCCGAGTACTGGCCTTTTCCCACCATGACGGCAAGTGCGTTGTGACCGGTGTGCAGCTGGTCGGTCACGTCGAAGTCGCGATAGACGACCCGCTTCGCGTAGTCGGTCACCGACGAGTCCAGGACCCGCTTGGCGTCCACCAGTGCGCCGTTCAGGTGCGGCTCGACAAGTCCCTGCGCGCCCAGGTAGAGCCGCGCCCGGACGACCGTTTTGGGCAGGACGAAATCGCGGCGCACTAGTACTACAGCCGCACTTATGGTGAGGCGCCCCTGGAGGCGTAGTGACAGCGGCGGGCGCGGGCTTGATGTCGTCGTCGCCATCGTGACCAGTCCAGGACGGCGGCGACGTCGGGAGTGACGTGCCAGATGAGTTGCGCCAGTAGGCGTCTGACCTCAGGGAGGGTGAGCGGGATCAGCTCATCGGCTGGTCGGGGAGCCCCCTTTTTGCGCCGGCGGCGGCACGGGTGACGGTCAGGAACGCATGGGCCAGCATGGCCAAGGTGATGTGCCGATACCAGGAGTCGTAGCGGCGGACCTGGTACTGGTCCAGGCCGACCTCGCCCTTGGCGGTTTGGAAGGACTCCTCGATGGCCCACCGGGCGCCGGCCACCCGCACCAGCTCGCGCAGAGGGGTGCCTGCCCGGGCGAAGCACAGGTAGTACGCCAGGTCGCTCGGGTCGGACAGGGCGCGCCGGACCAGCAGCCAGTGGCGCTTGCCCGCCTCATCCACGGGGCGGATCACCACGCGGGCCCAGTGGTAGATCCGGGGTCCCTTGGCCCCGGCACCGGCAGAGAGCCGCTTCCACGCCTGCGCCGGAAGGGTGGCGCCCAGGGCGTCGGCACGCAGTTCGGCGGATAAGCCACCGGCTGCGGGGAACACCCGCTGGTTGACCGGGACCGCGAGCACATACGACATCTCCCTCTCGTGGAGCATGGTGCGCAGCTTGGACTGCTGGCCGTACACCTCATCACCGCTCACCCACCGGGCCGGGACGCCTGCGTCCATCGCCCGGGCGAGCATGACCATCGCCAGCTCAGGCTTGGTCGCGAACTGCACCTGATCACCAATCCCGGCCTGGGCACAACGTTCTCGGTCTTCGGTCCACGCCTTGGGCAGGTACAGCTCCCGGTCCAAGAACGTGCGCCCGGCCGCGGCCGCGTAGGCCAGGAACACCCCAACCTGAGCGTTCTCGATCCGCCCCGCCGTGCCCGAGTACTGCCGCGCGACCCCGGCGGACTTGGTGCCTTTCTTCAAGAACCCGGTCTCATCGAC
>DHIQ01000282.1:0-441 GCA_002403895.1 Candidatus Neomicrothrix sp. UBA4742 | reverse complement strand
TTCAAGAACCCGGTCTCATCGACCACCAACACGCCCTCGGGGTCGCCCAGGTGCTCCACGACGTAGTCGCGCAGGTCATCACGCACCAGGTCGGCATCCCAGTAGGCCGACATCAACAGCCGCTGCATCCCATCCGGGCTGGCCTCCCCAGCCCGCTCGGCCAACGTCCAAGAGTTCTTCCGCTCCACCGGAGCCAGCAGCCCTCGCACATACTCGCCCACCCGCTGCCGCGGCTCAGAGCGGGCGAACCGCGGCGCGATCCTGGCATGTACCTCCGCCAACCCAACCGCCCACGCCGCTACCTCACGCACACCCAGATCATTGACCATCCCGACACGATCTCGACACCACCCACCGGATCCGCCGCGACACGCCGAACCCGGCTCATAATAAGTGCGGCTGTAGTACTAGTCCGAAGTTACGTGGCCTCTGACGGTCAAT
>DHIQ01000206.1:669-9703 GCA_002403895.1 Candidatus Neomicrothrix sp. UBA4742 | reverse complement strand
TCTGGATACACAGCCCGAGAGCGATGGTTACCTCCGCTCGACCTGTCCCTGACGCGAAGCCACCCCGCACCCGACCCCTCGTTGGGAAGAGGGGGCTGGGAGGGTGGGGGTGGCGGTCGCGCTCGCCGAAGTGAGCTATCGGGCACGGTACGCCCCACACGTCTGGTGTCGAGTAAGGGTTTGGTGAGAGTCCCGCGGACGGAAGTGACCCCCGCTCAAACCGGTGGCGGGACCGGGAGCGGGGGCCGGGAGTGACGGTATCGCCGCTAACGCCGCCGTCTGGGGCACCCCGGCTGGAGGTCCGGAGGCGAGAGTTGTCGACCGCAAACCGGAACCCGATGATCATGCGGCTCGTCGGAGTTGTTGTTCAACAACCGAGGGGGATCGCATGTCGGCGAAGGTCGTGATGGCGGTGGCGTCGTTCCTGGCGGTGGGCCTGGTGGTCGGGTGCTCGTCGTCGCCCATGGCTGCGCCCCCGTTGCCCTCCGACACGGCCACGTCGATGCCGTCGCCGACGGTGCTCCCGGCGCAGGCCAAGGCGCTGATGTCACGGTGCCGTTCAGTGCCGATGACGGGGCGCTGGTGGTTGCGAGCGGTCCTGGACCGGTTGGTGTCTCGTCGGGTGATGCTGAACGGGTCCTGCGGTCCGTCTTGCTCGATCCTGTTCGATCCGACCTCAACATCATTCCCCACGAGTTGCTGATTGGGCGGGTCAGCTTGGCTTCGGGTCTCGGTGCCCCGGCGATGGATGGCGTGCCTGGTTGGGTGAGGCTCTACCGCGGCGTCGCTATCGCGAGCTGCGCAGCGTTGTCGAAGCCCGTCCCCGTGGTCCCCGACTGGGCTTCGGCTCTCCATGCCATCGTTGTTACCTCGACCGATCCCACCACGATCGTGGCCTACTACGGCGCAGGCACCGGCGTGTGCGAGCTACGGGCGAAGCCGGAGGCTGCGGTCGCACCCGATTTCCTGGAATGAGCCGGTGAGCGATCGTGGACGACAGGAAGAGCGGCCTTCGATCTGGCCTCCTTCTGTATTGCGGCTCGGTGTCCCAACGAGTCGGCACCGAGCTGGGTCACCTCACTGACGGTTGGCGAAGCTCGCGGTGGCGCCGGTGGGTTGCTGCGCCGGAGCAGGCGGCGGTCCCATTCACCTGAGCGCCGTCACCGATCCACGAACGGCATTCTCACTCCCCCCAAACCGGGGTCTTACCCACGGCGCTCACACTGAGCGGACCCGACAGCCGTCGGGCTAACCCCGAAGGAGCACCGTTTGAACACGACCCGTAAGGCCGTTTTGGCCGCGGCGATTGTCGGCGCCAGCCTCGCTGGCGGCGCGATGGGATCCGCCCTGATCGGCGCCGCAGGCGCCCAGACCACCCCCACCACCCAAGCCCCTGCTGCTTCCACCACCGCGACACCTACCTACAACACCGACCCGGCGCACGAAGCAGGCGAGAGCGCCCAACGTCAAGCTGACGAAGCATCGGGCAAAGCCGGCGTCGGCGGCGGGCACTCCAACACCGACCCCGCCCATGAAGCGGGTGAGAGCGCCCAACGTCAAGCTGACGAGGTCGCCCGAGACGCCCAGGCCGGTTCCTCGACCACGCCCACAACGGGCGGCTGACCCAGCCTCACCGCGTCGAGCCGACGGGGTGGGGGGCTGCGCCCTCCCCGTCGGCCCCGCCCGGCCAGGAACCGAGGAGCTCGTGCCGAAGGGTGGGGACGTTGGGCTGATTTGCCAAATGGGGACGGAATTCAGGCGCCCTTGGAGGTGAGTACCTCGAAATCCTTCCAGGGCGACTGCCTGAGCAACGTCCAGGCTCACTGATCGGCGGCGTTCGGGCGGTCTCAGCCGATCTCCGGCGGCCCCGCGGTCGTTCCAGCACCAGGAACGGGGCTCCAGGTCCCCGTCTTGGCCGTCCACCGCTGACCGGCGTAGGTCACCGACGTGACGTGGTGGTCCTCGGCATGGCCGACGAGCCATGCCGCCGCCGTCCAGCCGGCCGCGGTCGCTGGAGCACCGGAGGTGGCCTCCGGACCGAGTTCAGTTGCCATGGTCGAGACCAACCCCGGGTCGGGCTGCGCACCGCTGGGCACGGTGACCCGACAGGTGAGCCCGGCGGGGACCTCCCCGGTAAGCACCTGGGCGAGCACGCGGGCCTGCGGCTCCCAGTTCGCATAGGCGTCAGGAGCGGCGCTGCGTTGCACTGCCTGAGCGGCCTGAGTCACGTCCATCGTCTGCCAGCCCTTCACCTGGGCCAGACGGCGGTAGAAGGCTGACGCCGCATGAGCAGGGTCTGTCACCTGCTGGGCGTTTCCCCACCCCTGCGACGGCCGCTGCTGAAACAGGCCCCGCGAGTCGAGGTCGCCATGGTCGAGGTTGTGCAATCCCGACTCCTGCATGGCGGTGGCCAGCGCGATGGTCACGGCGTGATCGGGCAAGCCCTCGCGCCGTCCGATCGCCGCGATCGTGGTGGCGTTCCGGGCCTGGTCCAATTCGAAGCCGAAACGCTGATTCCCCGCCGTCGCCAGGCACGGCGGGCCGTCCGGCGGCTTCGTGTGGTGACCGCCACCGCGTAGGGCGGCGAGGCCGATGCCGGCCAGGGGCACGGCCAACAGCAAGACCAGGCTCCAGCGTCGCGACCGGCGTCTCTCGGGCCGGGTAGACATCGACTCAGTATGGCGACGGAAGCTCCCCCCGTGCGGTCACCCCCGCCACCACCTTCGCTGCCGGTCGTCGATCGCTCCTCCGAGCGTGCTCAATGACCCGTGAGGACATGAGCTCGCTTGTCTGTCCAAGCCGGGCAGCACACAGAGGTCGCATCCCCACCGGCGCAGCCGATTCGGTGGATCACATCCGAACTCGCCGACGCGTCGCTACTCGGGGGTGACAGCTGCAGCAGCTTGGCCGGTTGGGAGGAGGATCTCGAACGTCGGATGGGAGTTCGCGTCCGTCAGGATGAGCCTTCCTCCTTCGGACTCGATGAGTCGTCGCGCCAGGGGTAGTCCGATGCGTGGCCGGTCGCTGCCTTCGGGGGTTTGCCAGATGGCGTCGGGTGAGGTGATCGGCGGGCCCTCGGTTTGTACCGAGATCGTGACTCCGCCGGGGACGGTGTGAACCGCGACGGTCGTCTCGCCTTGGCCGTGGACCATCGCGTTGTCGAGCAGCACGTCGAGGGCCTGATCGATGGCGGCCTCGCGGGCGACGACGTGGATCGGCTCCGCGGTGCGAGTGAGGCGGAGGGGCCGCGAGTCGGATCCGAACGGACCTGTCCAACGGTTCGTGGCGGCGTCGGCGAGTTGGCTGACATCGACGTCGGATCGTGGTCCTACCGTCTGACGGGCGAGCGCGAGGAGTGCAGTGGTGGTGACGTCGAGGCGCTCGACGTCGACGAGGGCTTCGTGGAGCGCCGTCCGGGGATCGGGGCGGGGGTTTGCCAGTTCGGCCTCGATCGCCAAGCGGAGCGAGGCGATGGGGGTACGGAGCTGATGGGAGGCTTCGGCGCTGAAGGCTCGCTCGCGGGCGAGGACCTCGTCGACGCGTTCGGCGGTTGCCGCCAGGGCGTTCTGTGCCTCGTCGATCTCGACCACTCCCGATGGTTCGATGGCGAGGTCGGCTGATCCGGCTCCGAGCAGGTGCAGGCTGCGGGTGAGCCTCTGGACGGGTCGGCTGAGGCGGCGGGCAAGGAACCATGCGGCGATAGCGGTGACGGTGAGGACGATGAGGGCCAGTCCGGCCATGAGTGCCCAGGCCCGGTAGACCTTGGTGTTGGTGTCCGAGGCGGAGGTCTCGATCCGGATCGCTCCGATGACGGCCTCGCCGCTGGTGATGGGGACGGCGACGGTCGCGCCGCCGTGATCGCGGGTGTCGGCGATCTCTCCGGCCAGCGCCGCGGTAGTCTGGGCGTCTGCGGTGGGGGGGCCGGTCCCGCTCACCAATGTCCCGGTCGGGTCGTAGAGGGCGATGACGGTGGGCGGCTGAGTCGTGGGGAGCTCGACCGGGTCGCCGCTCACGGCATAGTCGCGGGGGACCGCCCCCGAGGCCTCGGTGGCTTGTCGCTCGAGCGAGAGTACGGTTTCGTTTCGATAGAACTCCTGGACCACCTCGGCAAGCGGCAGGCCGAACAGAGCGATGCCCATGGCGCTGACCGCGATGAGGGCCACCAAGATCCGTAGTCTCACGTGACCTCGAGGCGGTAGCCGTGGTTGCGAATCGTCTCGATCCGGGGTCCATCGGGGTGCTCGGCGAGCTTGCGCCTCAGCATCGAGATGTGGACGTCGAGGGTCTTGGTGGAACCAAACCAGTGCTCGTCCCACACTTCGCTCATCAACCGCTCGCGGGTCAGAGCCGCACCGCCGTCGCGGGCCAGGACGGTCAGGAGTTCGAACTCCTTGGCTCGCAGCGCCAGTTCCTGGTCATCGACCCAGGCCCGATGGGCACCGAGGTCGATCTTCAGCGATCCGACGGCGATCACTGATCGTTCCTCGTCGGTGCGTAGGTGCGCCCGTACCCGAGCGAGGAGTTCAGCCAGCCGGAACGGTTTGGTGAGGTAGTCCACTGCTCCGCTGTCGAGCCCCATCACGATGTCGATCTCGTCGGCCCTGGCCGTGAGCATGATGACGCTGGTTTGGCTCCCGCCGGCACGTAGGTCCCGGCACAGGTCGGCCCCGTCGCCGTCGGGGAGACCGAGATCGAGCAGGACCAGGTCGTAGTCTGTCGCCGAGCCGACCGAGGTGAGAGCGCGCGCCTCTCCCAGCGTCGACGCACTGGTCACCTCGTAGCCGGCGCCGTGCAGGGCGCGGACGAGGTTGGCGGCGATGCCGGGGTCGTCCTCGACGACGAGAATCCGCGAACCCATGGCCACAGCGTAGAGACCAACTCGGGCCCGGTGGGCCGGTGCAAGGTCGCCACGGTAAGGATTTACCTCCTCCTAACCTGCGCTCAGCTTCTCGCTTGCCTCCCGGTGCGTACGGTGAACCCCGACCAACGACACGACCACCCAAGGGTCACCAACGGGTCGATCCGACTCTGGTCGGGTCGTGAGGAGCACGATTCGTGGCGCAGGAGGGCATGGACCGAAGCCGGGTGCTGGAGGCGGCCGCGGCCGCAGCGACGGTCACTGTCGGCGTGGCGTTGCTGGGCTTGGTTCTCGGCCTTGTTCTGGCGGCGAAAGCGGCGGCGGGCTTGGCCCAGCCCATCGACGACGCCGTCCGGACGTGGCTCGAAGCACACACCTCGACCACCAACCCGTTCGCGTCGATCCTTGGTCTGCTGTTCGGCGCAGGGGCGATGACCATGTTGGCCGCCCTCGGTGGCCTGGTCGCGTGGTGGCGGACCCGGCGACCGCTGTTCGCCTTCGCTCCGTTCGTCGTAGCGTTGGCAGCCGACGCGGTGGTCCTGGTGGTCAAAGAAGTCGTGGCCAGACCGCGCCCGGCGCTGATAGCCGGCCCCCTCGGTGACCGTTTCTCGTTCCCGTCCGGGCATGCGACTGTGTCGGCCGCCGTTCTGGTGGCCATCGCGTTGACCTGGGTTCGCCCCGACCGCCGCAAGGCCGCCCTCGTCGCCGCGGGAGTGTCCGCAACGCTCGTCGCGGCCTCCCGCCTGGTGCTCGGTGTGCACTGGCTGAGCGACGTTGTCATCGGTGCGGCACTCGGAACGTTGCTCGCCATCAGTCTCACTCGGGTCGGTGGCGGGCTTCTCGAGTCGGAACGACTCTCACATGAACGGGAGGGCCAGGCGCGCTGATTGGACGGGCTCCCGGGTCGTCTGACGTCGATCGCCGGGGGACGCGCCGAGAGTCGGGCCGGAGGTCGGGGAACCTCTGGCCCGACTCTCGGTCGGTACCGGTGTTGCGACCAGGATCCTGGTCAGGTGCTCCGATCAGCCGTTGGCGCCGGTGGCCTCGGGCTGCTCACCGGGGGGGGTGTAGTCGACGTTGGCTCCGGGGGCGTCCTGGTGGTTGTCACCAGTTGCTTCGGGAGTCTCGGCCGTTCCGGGCTTCTCGGTGTCGGCGCCGGTCTGGGGGCCGTCCTGGATGGTGTCGGTGTCGGGACCGGCCGGCTCGTTGGCACCAGGCACGTCGACGGCGGGCGCCGGCGAGGTTGCGGCCGGCGGGGTCGTCGGCGTCTGGGCGGTCGAGGCGACCGCGGTGCCGATGCCGACGCCACCGAGGCCGAGGATGCTGACGGCTCCGATCAGGGCCTTGTGTTTGATGTTCATGGCTGACTTCTCTCTCGCTAGGGGGTTGCTGACGGGCTCAGGATGCGCCGGGACGCCTGAGCGCAACCTGAAGAGGCCTGGACGGCCTCCGGACATGGCCGGTCGCGTCAGTGGGTCATGAGGATTTGCCTCGCGTTTGCCTGTCTCGACGCTCCCGTTTTCGTTGCCCTGCGTAGGTTCCGGTCCGAGGGTCTTGCATCCGCGTCCTCACGCACTGCCGGACCGATTCGCATCTCAGGAGGATCCATGAACAAGACAAGATCTCGTGGCGTGGTCATCGCCGGGCTGGCTGCGGTCGCCATCGTGGCCGCGGCATGCGGCTCAACCGCGTCGAAGGCCGCAGCCCCGGTGGGCGGCCAATCGACCGGCCTGCTCCCCCCGAACAGCTCGTCGACGACTGCCCCCGCTGGCCCGGAGACGAACAGCCCGGGCGACATTCCCGACAACCAGGCGTTCGTGTCGTTCAAGCCGGCTGGCGGCACCTACTCGGTCACGGTTCCCGAAGGGTGGGCACAATCCACCAACGGTGCGGCGACGGTGTTCACCGACAAGTTCAACACGGTGCAGATCGAGACCACCTCGGCCCCGACCGCCCCGACCACCGACTCGGTGACGGCGACGGTGGTGCCCGCCTTGCAGTCAGCCAACGCCAACTTCAGTCTCGGCAAGGTCGCCACCGTCACCCGTTCGGCCGGTGACGCGGTGCTGGCCACCTATCAGGCCGACAGCTCGCCCAACCCGGTCACCGGCAAGGTGATCCCCCTGGCGTTCGAGCGCTACACCTTCTGGCACAACGGCACCGAGGTGACCCTGACCCTGTCGGGCTCCACCAATGCCGACAACGTCGACCCGTGGAAGAAGATCACCGACTCGTTCACGTGGACCGCGTGATGACCGCGACCCTCGAAGCCCAGGACCTCTACCGCTTCTACCACGCCGGAGAGGAGGAGACGCTCGCCCTTCGAGGGGTGAGCCTCGGTGTCGAGTCGGGCGAGATCGTGGCCATCACCGGCCCGTCCGGCTCCGGGAAGTCGACCCTGCTGGCCTGCCTGGCCGGGCTCGACGAGCCCGACGGGGGGCTGGTCCACATCGACGGCCAGCGGCTCTCGCATCGCAGCGAAGGCGAACGAGCCGCCCTACGAGCCCGATCGATTGGCGTGTTGTTCCAGACGGAGAATCTGCTCGACCATCTCAGCGTCCGGGCCAACGTGACGTTCGCCCAGCGCCTCGGTGGCGGCGTGGATCGTGACCGGGCCGAGCAACTCCTCGACGATCTCGGCATCGGGTCGCGGGGCGACGCCCTCCCACGGGAGCTGTCCGGGGGGGAGACGGCCCGTGCCGGCCTGGCGGTCGCCCTGGCCAACAACCCAGCGGTCCTGTTGGCCGACGAGCCGACCGGCGAGCTCGATCGACGCAACGAGGTGTCGGTGCTCGATCTCATCCGCCGCGCCGCCAACCGTGGCGCGGCCGTGGTGATCGTGACGCACAGCCCGACCGTGGCCGCCCACGCCGACCGGCAGATCCGTATGGCCGACGGCTGGGTGACGACATGACCGTCGTCCCGCCCACCGTGATCGGGGCCCCCGCTTTGGTCGAGTGCCTCGCCGTGGCCCGCACCTTCGGATCCGGGCCGCGGGCGGTCGTCGCCGTCCATGCCGCCTCCTGTCGCATCGAGCCCGGACAGACCGTGGCCCTCGTCGGAGCATCCGGCTCAGGCAAGTCGACGCTGCTCAACCTCATGGCGGGGCTCGACACGCCATCCAAGGGGTCGGTCACGTGGCCGGTCATCGGGGACCGACCGAGTCTGCGACCGGGCCCGGTCGGGGTGGTCTTCCAGGCGCCGAGTCTCCTGCCACCCCTGAACGTCGTCGAGAACGTCGCGCTGCCGCTCCTGCTCGCCGGTATCGGCGGCGCTGACGCCGAGGAGCTCGCTCGAGGCTCACTGGCCCGCCTGGGACTCGGGTGGCTCGCCGACAAGCTCCCCGAAGAGCTGTCGGGCGGTCAGGCCCAGCGGGTCGCCGTGGCCCGGGTCCTGGCCGGCACCCCCCAGCTGATCCTCGCGGACGAACCGACCGGCCAACTCGACCACACCGCCGCCGCCGAAGTCCTGGACGCGCTTCTCGCCGCCACCGAGCTCCTCGGTGCCGGTTTGCTGGTCAGCACCCACGACGAACAGATCGCCGACCGTCTCGCCATCCGCTGGCAGATGGCCGACGGCCGCCTCGACACCGAAAGCGACACACCATGCTCGCGATGACCTGGATGCAGGGACTCGTCGCCCACCGACGGGGGAGACTGGTCGCCGCGTCACTCGGGGTTGCGGTCGCCGTCGCGCTCCTCGCGTCGATCGGGACGTTCCTGTCCACCTCGAAGGCCACCATGACCAGCCGTTCGGTGGCGACGGTGGCGATCGATTGGCAGGTCGAGACCCAACCGGGCACCGACCCCGCCACTGTCACCGACGCGTTGCGGGCCACCCCATCCGTCGTCGCCACCGCGCCGGTCGGATTCGCCGACACGACCGGACTGACCGCCACCACCGCCGGACTTGGCGGGACGAAGACCACGCAGAGCACCGGTCCCGGGGTGGTCCTCGGTCTTCCTGCCGACTACCGCACCATCTTCCCCGATGCAATTCGCGATCTGTCGGGCGCCTCTTCGGGCGTGTTGATCGCCCAGCAGACCGCCGCCAACCTCCACGTCGGGCCCGGTGACGTCGTGACCATCGGCCGCGCCGGCCTCGACCCCGTCACCGTCCGCGTCGACGGAGTGGTCGACCTCCCCCAGGCCGACTCGCTGTTCCAGAAGGTCGGCG
>DHIQ01000206.1:0-441 GCA_002403895.1 Candidatus Neomicrothrix sp. UBA4742 | reverse complement strand
GCTGTTCCAGAAGGTCGGCGCCCCCACCGCCAGCCAACCGCAAGCGCCACCCGACAACGTCATCCTGGTGCCCGAGGGTCAGTGGCACCCCCTCTTCGACCCGCTCGCCGCCACCGGATCCGACCAGGTCCGGACCCAGGTCCACGCCCGTCTCGACCATGCCCTGCCCACCGACCCGGTCGCGGCATACGACACCGTGGTTCGCCAAGCCCACAACCTCGAAGCCCGCCTCCACGGCGGGGGCGTCGTCGGCGACAACCTGGGCGCCACCCTGGCCAGCGCCCGAGCCGACGCCCTCTACGCCCAGGTCCTCTTCCTGTTCCTCGGGCTCCCCGGGGCGATCCTGGCCGGCCTCCTCACCGCGGCGGTGGCATCCGCAGGCGCCACCCGGCGCCGCCAGGATCAGGCACTGCTGCGCACCCGAGGCGCCACCACCTGTCT
>DHIQ01000040.1:32357-35038 GCA_002403895.1 Candidatus Neomicrothrix sp. UBA4742 | reverse complement strand
CCGGGTTCGATCGTCGAGTTCCTCAAAGTCATCGGGCCGCTGACCGACCCGAAAGCCCATGGCGGCGACGCCGCCGACGCCTTCCACGTGGTCTGCCCCTCACTGCCCGGATATGGGTTCAGCGACAAGCCCACCGAGCCCGGCTGGAATACCGAACGCATCGCTCGTGGCTGGGCCGAGCTGATGGCCAAGCTCGGGTACGACCGTTACGGGGCCCAGGGCGGAGACTGGGGGGCCGCCGTCACGACCAACCTCGGTCAGCAAGACGTCGACCACCTGGCCGGGATCCACATCAACATGGCGATCGTCGCGCCGGATCGATCCACGTTCGCAAAGCTCACCGAGCGGGAGCAGGCGGCGTTGGACTCCGTGGCGCACTACCAGGAATGGGACTCGGGCTATTCCAAGCAGCAGTCCACCCGACCCCAGACCGTCGGCTACGGGCTCGTCGACTCGCCGGCCGGCCAGTGCGCGTGGATCATGGAGAAGTTTTGGGCATGGACCGACTGCGACGGCCATCCCGAGAACGTGCTCACCCGGGACGAATTGCTGGACAACGTGATGATGTATTGGCTGCCCGCCACCGGCGCGTCGTCGGCCCGGCTGTATTGGGAGAGCTTCAATATTCGGAACCTCGATGCCGTCTCGGCGCCGGCGGGGGTCTCGGTCTTCCCCAAGGAGATCTTCCGCTCGTCCCGGCGATGGGCCGAAAAGCGGTTCACCGATCTCCGCTACTGGAACGAGCTCGACAAAGGCGGCCACTTCGCCGCCTTCGAGCAGCCAGCGAGCTATGTCGACGAAGTCCGGGCCTTCTTCCGATTGGTGCGTTAGGTGTTGTACGCGGCGAGGTTGCCGCTCAACGAGGCTCGCCGATGAAGTACCAGGACGGCCCCTCGACCGAGGTTGATGTTCTGATCGACTCCCCCATTGAGCGGGTGTGGCAGCTGGTCACCGACATCAACCTGCCCGCCCAGTTCTCGACCGAGTTCCTCGGCGCGCATTGGCTGGATGACGCCCCGCGCGTCGGCGCCCGCTTCCTAGGCCGCAACCACCATCGGGCGCTGGGTGAGTGGGAGACCATCTCGTTCGTGAACCGGTATGAGCCGTTGCGTGTGTTCGGCTGGGCGGTCACCGATCCCGACAAGCCGTCCTCGTGCTGGTGGTTCGAACTGGAACAGGAACCGGGAGGGGTCCGGCTCCGGCAAGGCACGGTCATGGGCCCGGCACCGTCAGGGCTCACCATTGCCATCAACGCGATGCCCGACAAAGAGGAGCGGATCATCGCCCGCCGCCTTCAGGAGTACGAAACCAACATGCGTGCCACGCTCGAAGGGATCAAGCAACTCGCCGAGGCTCAGCCGTGAGCCTCCACGTCGGCGTCGGTGCTATGCCGTTCACGCCTCACGGCGTCGAGTTCGTCCGCCAAGCCGAGCAGCTCGGCGTCGACTCCGTCTGGGTGCCGGAGTTCTGGGCGGGCGACGCCCTCACCCCGCTCGCCTACCTCGCGGCGTGCACCACCCGTGTCCGGCTCGCGACGGGGATCGTGCAGCTCGGCGCCCGCACGCCGGCGATGCTCGCCATGTCCGCGCTCTCGCTGCAGGCATTGTCGGGAGGTCGGTTCGTGCTCGGCATCGGTACCAGCGGTCCTCAGGTGATGGAGGGCTGGCACGGCGTCCGCTTCGACCGACCTGTTCGCCGCACCCGCGAGACGATCGAGATCATCCGCTCGATCAGCGCGGGCGAACGGCTCGAATACCACGGCGAGATCTACGAGCTGCCGCTGCCTGGTGGCGAAGGGCGCCCCATCCGCTCACTCATGTCCCCGGCGCACATCCCGATCTACGTCGCCTCGCTCGGACCCGCGAACCTGCGGCTCACCGGCGGTCTCGCCGACGGATGGATCGGCACCTCGTTCTTCCCCGAGACCGCCGACGTATTCCTCAACCCCATCCGCGACGGCGCCGAAGCGGCCGGCCGCACATTGGCCGACATCGACCTCACCGTCTCCGTCGGCGTCGAATTCACCGACGACGTCGAGACAGCGGGTCGCCGCCACGCCGAGGGCTACGCGTTCACCTTCGGAGCCATGGGCTCGGCGACGACGAACTTCTACAACAACGCCTTCGAACGCCAGGGCTACGGCGACGACGTTCGCGCCGTCCAGCGCCTGTGGCTCGCCGGCGAAAAGGACGCCGCCCGCAGACGCGTCCCGACCACCATCGGACTCGGAACCAACCTGATCGGCACCGACGACCTCATTCGCGACCGGCTCCGGCTCTACCGAGACGCCGGCATCAACACCCTGCGCGCCAACCTCCAGGCCAGCCCCACCGACGACGACCTCGACCACCAGCTCGACGACCTCGGCAGGCTCCTCGACCTCGTCCGCGCTATCAACGATGAGCCGAACGCTTCTCTACGAGCTTGACCGAGCTGCACCGCAACCCGCCTGCGCTGTGGCCAATGGGGTCGCGCAGGGTTCCAAGCACCTTAGGTGCGGAGTCGACGCAGCCACTACCGAGACGCTCCCGCGCCCCGTGCCAAATGGGCAAGATGCGCCTCGACTGCGAAGGCGTTGGAGGTCACTCTTCGGAGATCGCTCCATTTTCGCTCCATCTTGGCGAGAAGGCCGCTAGCTTGGAGACAGGGAGCGATAAGAAAACCCCCGCTGAGCAGGGATT
>DHIQ01000040.1:29743-32154 GCA_002403895.1 Candidatus Neomicrothrix sp. UBA4742 | reverse complement strand
CTCCCGACCTCTGCCGTGTGAAGAGACATTCGCCGTCGGGACGGCCTTCATCAGAGGGGTCATCAAGGTCCCTCATCGGACACTCTTTGCCCAGGTCAGCGGGGACGCCTCTAGCGTGGTGCGACCGCCCGTGATGGCCCTTCCGCGGAAGGGAACGGAACCGTTTCGCTCCATTCTCACTCCATTTTCGCCCCCGATAGCCAAGGCGCGTCGCAGACGTTGAGGGCTCGACCCGAACTCGAATGACGGAGACATCTCCCCTCGGGTTCCGGATTCCAAATGGATCGGATTCCGGAACTTCAACACCAGTGCGCAGGTCGCGCTGGCGACACCCGACGACCGACACGACGCCCTCCGCGAGACGATGGCCGAACTGCTCGCCATGGACGAGCCTCGCAAGCGCACCGCCGCGATGCTGTCCGGCCTCGACATCCACTACGACCTCGGTGAGGGACACCCGCTGCTCGGGCGCCGAATGCCTGACCTCGATCTCGGGACCGCGGACGGCCCGACGCGCGTCTACGAGCTGCTGCACGACGCGCGGCCCGTGCTGCTGAACCTGGGTGAGCCTGACGACTTCGACATCACGCCGTGGACCGATCGAGTTCACCTGGTCGACGCGAGCTACGACGGCAGGTGGGAGCTCCCGGTCATCGGCGAGGTCGACGCGCCGAGCGCCGTGTTGATCCGCCCCGACGGACACGTCGCCTGGACCGGAGCGCTCACCGACCCCGAGCTGCCGAGCGCGCTCTCGAAGTGGTTCGGAGAGGCCAAGGCTGCGTCGTGAGCGTCAGGGAACCTCGCAGTACACCGACGGCGGGCAAGTCGGGATGCCACCCCGGCGCGCGATCGATCGGCACGAGCGCGAGCAAGCCGAGGGGTTCGCCGAGCACTCGGTTGGTTCGAGCGTCGGTTGCCGTGTTGAGATGTTTCCGTTACCCTTTCCTCTCATGAGTGCGGCACAGATCGTTCGAGAGCAGGTGGCGGCAACCCCAGTTCGAGGGTTCGTTGCCGCGGCCGAGATCCCCGGATCGAGGCACGCGGTCGAATGCGAGCTCTCCCGCTTGGCCGCTGCGGGCGAGCTGGTTCGCGCCCGGAAGGGCCTGTACTGGAAAGGCCCCAAGACCAGGGTCGGGATGCCCTTCCCCCACCCCGGCGAAGTTGCCATCGAGGTGGCCGGCATCGGCGCCGGGCCGGCGGAACTCTCCGCCGCGCATCTGCTCGGGCTGACAAGCCAGGTACCAGCGGTCGAGGTCATCGCTGTTCCGGGCCGAACCCCAGCACCGGTACGCGGTGCGCGCTTCGTGTCCCGCTCGATCGACCGGCGAATCCTTGGTCTCCGACCGGCCGAGATCGCCATCATCGAAGTACTGCGCGCTGGCCCCCAGGCCGTCGAAGTCGAATGGGCCGAGGTCGGCGCGGTCGTTGAGCGCTTGGTCAGTGCCGGCGAGGTGCGCGTCGAGTTGGTGGCCGAGCAAGTTCGCAACGAGCACCACATCGACACACGCGAGCGGTGGGTCGAGATTGTTGACGCAGCGAGGATTACCGCATGAGCCTCCTTCGCGACGGCCCGACGTCCTGGAGGTCTACGTCACGCGCATCGCGGAAGCGACGCGCATTCCGCCATCGCACATCGAGAAGGACTACTGGGTCACCGAGGTACTGCGCGGCGCAGCCAAAGCATCGAGCGACACCGGTTGTTCGGTGGTCTTCAAAGGTGGCACCAGCCTCTCGAAGGCGCACCATCTCATCCAACGGTTCTCGGAAGACGTCGACCTGATCGTCGTGCTACCCGCTGGCGGCGCCAAGTCGAAAGACACGACGCTCAAGGCCTTCGTCGAAGGAGCCGCTACCGCGACCGGACTTGTCGGCGAGACCGATACGGCTACAACAACCAAAGGCGTGAAGCGCACCGTCACGTTCGCGTACCCCACCGCTCGCGAGTCGGGCGTGCTGCGCTCCGGCGTCATGATGGAGCTCGGCACCCGCGGCGGCGCGCTCCCGCAACGTCGCCTCGCCGTCCAGTCACTCATCACCGAACACGCCGAGTCCGTTGGCCTACCTGTCGACTTCGACGAAGCCGCGCCGGTCAGCCTCCTCGTGCTCGAACCAGTCCGCACGCTCGTCGACAAGCTCGTTCTCTTGCACCACGCAGCGACCGAAGGCGACGACGCCCGACGAGCCGCGACCGCACGCCACTACTACGACGTCGACCGGCTTGTGCGCAACGATGATGTCGTCGCCCAACTCGGCGATCTCCCGATCGATGTGATTGCCCGCGAGGTCTGTGAGCATTCACGCGCTGCGGGACTGCCCACCGCCGAAAGACCTAAGGAAGGGTTCGCCGCCAGTCCAGCATGGGATCCGAAGTCGGCAGCGGTCGCAGCTGGCGTGTACACCGATCTCGTGCT
>DHIQ01000040.1:18927-29479 GCA_002403895.1 Candidatus Neomicrothrix sp. UBA4742 | reverse complement strand
GAACGCGTGCGTTCTTCCGCTGACCTTCTTTGAAGGCCTTGGCACCCTCACTCTGGTGCCGATTCGGGCGTGCCACGGACGCGTACATACCGTGCAACCCGGATGTCCAGTCGTCCTTGTGGTGGGACCGGACTGCACACCCGGGCACCACAAATTCGTCGCGTATCCCGGCAAAGCAGTGCGACCGACCGACCCCACCACCGACGCGCTCGCGCACGCCATCTGCAACATCGCCACTACGCCGTGAGGTTGCGGTGTCGAAGGAGCGCCGACCGCGGCTCCGAAATGGTGCCGCTTGTGGGCAAAGATGACCGACCCGTCGTCGTCGCCGAACGGCGGCTCGGGATCGGATCTCGCCTCGGGCAGGCAAGCGAGCCAATCGCTGTAGACAGCGGCGCGTCCGCCGATTCACCGTGCCGTCGCTTCGTCGGCCAGCACGAGGGCACCCGGTTGCTGAGCGGTTAGCGCATTGAGCCCGTATTCGTCGAGCCTGTAGTTCACCGGGACAAAGAGCATGCCGGCCCTGTTCGCCGTCAAGAATGCGATCGGCAGCGTGGGGTGGTTCTCACCGACATAGAGAACCGCCGGTTTCCGCCCCGTGATTTGTCGACCCCGAACGCGAGTCGGGATCGTGCGGCGAATCGGCGCAAACTCGCGAGAGCTCAGGGTCTCGTTGCCAGGTCCGACAAGTGTCGGAGCGAGCGCTCGAGGTGCTCCACGCCGAATGGTGGAAACTGGATGACCTCGCGAGCCTCGGGCGTCGCCGCCGACCAGTCGTACGTGAGCGTGACCGTCGTCTGCGACGGGCCCACCGCTTCCAGATCGTATCTCCACATCCACCCGCCGAATCCGACTTCACCGGTCTCTGGCGACCCAGTTCCCGGCTTCCAAGCGATTGCGTGAGGTGGTTCGATCGTCTCCACTCGGTTGGCTACCTCGTAGATCTTGTCGGGATGGTTCTCGTGGTACATCTCCATCCGGAAGAACTGACCGGCATCGGTCAGGCGGGCAGGATCGAGCGGCTCGCGAACCCACCCTGTGCCGTCGATCGCCGCGTGCGTAGTCGGGTCGACCAGCACATCGAAGACGGCATCCGGTGTTGCATCGATCGTGATCTTCGAAGTCATCTGCTCTTGTTGCATGGACACCAAGACTATTTATAGCCGTCGAACTCATCGGCTCGACGCGCAGGGTCTTGCGGCTGCTGCACGGATTGGCCGGAAGGCCATTCGGGTACGGTCGTGAAGACGCAGAGGTCAGGAGGCCGGAGCAGTGAGTGAACTTCAGGGAATCGCTCGATTCAAGTTCCGCGAGGGCAAGGTCGAGGAGTTCAAGCGCTTGTCCGCGCAGTGCATGGAGATCGTGCAGACGCAGGACACTGGAACGCTGCAGTACGAGATCTACTTCAACGACGACGAGTCCGAGTGCATCGTCCTCGAGCGCTACACGGACGAGCAGGCGCTCATCGAGCACGGCGAACACATCGGCGAAGGGCTGATGGAGGCCGTGGTCGCGACAGGCTCCGTGCACGGCGAACTACTTGGTGAGCTGAGCCCACAGCTCAAGGCCAACCTGGCCGGCGGCCCGGTCCAGCCGTTCACGCTCTATCGGTCGATGTAGACACAACAGCTTCCATCCCCGACACTCGCATCGTGCCGAACCGGAACGGGTGCCGGCTCGTCACAGATCTCGAGCGCAGAACAGGATCGGCGACCAGGCACCAACCGATCGCGTCATGGATCGCGACGCCTCGTGCTGGACGATCGCGACCGCGGGCCTGGGGTGGGCGATGGGAGACTCGAACTCCCGACCTCTGCCGTGTGAAGGCAGCGCTCTAACCAGCTGAGCTAATCGCCCGCGATGCGTCGGGCACTGTAGCCGCTCCCCCACGGCTCGCTCACGCCCGTAACCCGCCTCGGCTCACGCCAGCGGCGCCAACGCATCGACGCCGACCACATCTTCCAGCACGGCGATCGTGCGCAACACTGCCACGTCGGCATGTTGAGGCCCGATGACCTGCAAGCCCACCGGCATGCCATCGGCGGTGAACCCCACCGGAACGGTTCCCGCCGGATTCCTGGTCAGGTTGTAGGGCCCGGTGAACGGCGCCCAAAACGGCGTCTCCACCCCGTTGACGGTCCCCTGGTGACCGACCACGGCCGTCTGCCCGGCGACGGTAGGACACAACAAGATGGGGGCCCGGTCGAACAGCTTGACCAGGTCGAGGTTGTGAGTGTGGGCCGAATCGATGGCTTTGGCGAACGCGACCGTGTCGACGTTGGCGTGGGCGTGGTCCATCTGGGACCGCAGTCCGGGGTCGATGCGTTCCCACTCGGGCCCGTCCCGCAACGAGCCTTGGCGGCGTTCGCAGTACACGGTCCACATGGTGAACCAGTCGGCCAACGGCTCGTCGGTGAACACCCGGTCCACCTCGATGACCTCGGTGCCGACCGCGGCCAATGCCTCGACGGCCGCCGCGCAGACCCCGGCGATCTCGGCGTCCACCTCGAAACCGGGGGCCGGCGCCCATATCACCCGGCTAGGCACGCCGCGATCGGCCATGACTGAGCCCCATGGCGAGTGCGGCGGTGGGAGCGAGAACACGTCGGTCGGGTCGGGGCCCACGCACACATCCAGGGCATAGACCACATCGGCGATGCGGCGCGCCATCGGCCCCTTCACGGTGAACAGTCCCGACCCCGGTGGGGTCGCGCCCCCGTTCGGCACTCGGCCCTGCGACGTCTTGATGCCCGACAACCCACACAGTGACGACGGCAACCGGATGGACCCCCCACCGTCGCTACCGGTAGCGAGCGGCACCATGCCCGAGGCGATGGCGACGGCGGAACCTCCAGAGGAACCGCCCGGCGAGCGGTCAGTGCCCCACGGGTTGCGGGTGGGCCCGAACGCGGGGCTAGTGGTGTCGCCCTGGAACCCGAACTCCGGCGTCGTCGTCTTGCCCACCACGATGCAACCGGCCGCCCGCAGCCGGGCCACCAGGGGTGAATCGGCCTCAGCCGGCGCGTCACTCACGTGCAGAGCCGAGCCATAGGCCGTGGTGAACCCCGCCGCCGCCTCCAAATCCTTCACCCCGATGGGAATGCCGGCCAGCGGACCCAGCTCCTCACCGGCCGCCAGCCGCTCGTCGATGGCCGCCGCCTCGGCCAGGGCGCGGTCGCCATCCAACGCCGCCCACGCGTTCAGGCGCGGCTCGAGCTCTTCAATGCGAGCCAGAGAGGTCGCCACCAGCTCTCGCGCGGCCAGGGAACGACCCCGGATCAACGCAACAAGATCTGACAGGGGGTGCAGCCGTAGATCCATGGGCCGAGCCTACGCGTGACGACTCGCTCAGGACGGAACGAGACAAAGCGAGATCTGACGCGAGATCAGCGCCACCGTGGTCGTGTCCGGAGGGCACGGTCGTGGGTAGTCGGTGGTGGCCGAGACCTGGCCGCTGTTCGGTTCGTCGCACGGCACGGTCACCGCTTCCGGCCCGGCCAAGACTACGACACACGACCCGACCTGGAACTGCTCGGTCTGGAGTTCCACTCCCGGTGGAGCCGGTGTCGATGGCTTGTGCGACGCGGACACGGCGAACACGGCGAACACGGTCACCAAGACCACGATCACGAACACCGGCGCCCACCGACCCAGCCGCCGACCACGCGAGCGCTCGTCACGGAACTCGGCCTGCGTGGGATCGACGAGCTGGTCAGCGAACGACGACGCACGAGCACCCACCCCGCTGGGCCCGGCCCGCTGGTGGGCGGGAACGCTGGGGGCCGACACCTCGCGGCCGCCCGTGAGTTGCTCGTCGTAGGCGGCCCGGCTGGCCGGGTTGCGCAGCACCTCCCACGCCGCGTTGATCTCCCGCATCCGCCACTCGGCCCGCTCGCGCGCCTCCGGCCCAGGCTCGGACTGGCGATCGGGGTGCCATTTCAGGGCCAGGTTGGTGAAGGCGCGCTTGACGTCGTCATGACTGGCATCAGGAGCGACGCCGAGGATGTCGTAGTGGGTCGCCGTGGCGGCAACCTCCTTGCCAGGCGGGCCGTGCCCAGGCACGGGACCATGTCGGAGTGTGGCTGAGCGCCAGGCAGCTGTCGACCGCGCCCAGGAAAAATCGAGCCTCAAGACCCATGTATCTCACCTTGGACGATTTGGTATCCGGGCTGCTCTACCTCCGGTTGGCACCCGTGTCGGGGGCGCACCGGACAAGGGTCGCCGCACGGACCCGCAGCCCTCAATGCTCTTTCTACCCATTTCGCTATCTTCTGGTCCTTTACGCCTCCCCTGGCTACGGTGGGGTGCCATGGGCCGGGCGGCGGCTCCTGACAACGGCGGAGGAACCATGCACCATCTCGAACGCGCCCGCGGTCTGACCCCCGGGGCTCGGTCAGCTCGATCCGTCAGCCTCGTGGCCATGATCGCCCTGGGGATGGTGGCCCTGGTGGCCATGGGTCCCGCCCTGCCCCTCGGGGCGAGCATGACGCGAGCCGAGCACTGGAGCTCCTGGTTGACAACCGTCGGCACCGCCACGGCGCTCATGGCCGCCATCCGGGCGGTGGGGCTGGTGGTCGGCGCCTACCTGCTCGTGGTGTCGACGCTGGACCTGGCGGCCACCCTCACTCGTTCCCCCGTCCTCACATCGGTGTCCCGCCGGGTCACGCTGCCATTCGCCCGGCGGCTGATCGCCGGTGTCACCGGCGCCGGTCTGGCCGTGTCGCTGAGCATCGGGGGTGTGGTGGCCCCGACCCTGGCGTCGGCCGCACCCCGACCCCAGGCGACCGCGACCACGCCTCCTCCTACGCTGGCTGGCCCCGGGCCCAATCGCACGATGCGCCACGCCGATCCCGCCTACGCCTCCGGCACCCCGACGACGCGCCCGGCGCCGAACCCCACGATGCGGCGACCTGATCCGGCGTACCCCTCCAGGCTCGACGCGTCTGGCCCATCCGCCACCGAGGCCGACACGTCGAGCGATGCCGTGATCCCGCCCACCATGCGACGGCTTGACATCGACCCAGCGCACGAGCCGGCGGCACCGGAGACCACCACGGTCGCGCCCGCCCCGTCACCGACCATGAGCGGCGAGACCACCACGCCACCCTCGAGTGTCGCGGCCGGATCTACCGACTCCACCGCGAGTGCCGCCTCCTGGACCATCGCCCCCGGCGATCATCTGTGGCGGGTGGCCACACGAACCCTGCAGACGGCGTGGGGGCGACCGCCCCGGGACGAGGAGACGGCTCGGTACCTGGCCACCCTGGTCCGCGCCAACCAGGACGTCCTGGCCGTGGCCGACAACGCCGACCTCGTGTTCCCCGGCCAGGTGTTCGCGCTACCGGCAGTGCCGGCTGCGTGAGTCGGGCTAGCCGAGACGAAGGGCCACCTCGTTGGCCAGCAGACGCCCAGCCACCGTCAGCCGATGGCGGTCACCCGCCGTTTCGACCAACCCCGCGAGGGCCGGATCGTCCATGGGCAACACCCCCACCGGCACCCCCTCGCTAGTGCGCAGGGCCAACTGCAGCCCCTCCATTCGTCGAGCAGCGTCATCGAGCTCCTCGAACCCGCCCTCTGCCGACCGACCAGCCGAGATCAGCTCCAGGTACCGATCGGGCGTACGGACGTTCCACCAGCGGCGCCCGGCCCGATGCGAATGGGCGGCACATCCCAACCCGACGTAGTCGCCCTGACGCCAATAGAGCTGGTTGTGACGGCAGGCGAAGCCGGGGCGGGCCCAGTTCGAGATCTCGTAGGATTCGAGACCGGCCCCTCCCAGCAGCTCGACGGCCAGGAGGTACTTGTCAGCCTGGTCGTCATCATCAGGATGGCGGCTGTGGTCGGCCGCCAACGGGGTACCGGCCTCGACGGTCAGGGCGTAGGCGCTGACGTGGGGAACGGCCAGATCGATGACCCGCTCGAGCGTGGTGCGCCAGTCGTCGAGAGATTCGCCGGCACCGCCATAGATAAGGTCCAGGTTGAGCGACTCGAAGCCCGCCTCCCGGGCGAGACTGACGGCCCGCTCCACGTTGGCCACGTCATGGGTGCGGCCGAGCCCCACCAGCACATGGTCCACCATGGACTGCACGCCGAACGACAGCCGGTTCACGCCTCCGGCACGGTAGGTCTCGAGCAGCTCGATGGTGATCGTGTCGGGGTTGCACTCGACGGTGATCTCGGCGTGGGGTTGGCGGGGAATGGCGTGGAGCACGCTGACCAACCCGGCGGCGGGAACCAGCGACGGCGTGCCCCCGCCGAAGAACACCGACGTGGCATAAATCCCGGTACCTCCGTCTGTCGCCGCCAACTCGCGCCCGGCTTCGGTGACGACGCTGTCCAGGTAGTCGCCGATCAGGTGGGCACGGTCGGTCCAGGTGGCGAAGGCGCAATAGTCACACCGACTGACACAAAACGGGATGTGGACGTAGACCCCGAACGGGGATCCGTCGGCGACGTCGGCGCCCGACTGCGACATGCCATGCAGGATAGGAGGGGCCAACCACGCTCGGACACTCGAGCGTCGCCGGACAGCCGGGTCACCCCAATCGGTCAGGCCGAAGCGGAGAGGCTGAGACCGAGATCGTCGAGGCGGCCGCCGGCACCATCGACGGCGACGCCCAGGATGCAGGCGATAGCCCGGAGGTCGTCGCGGCGGATCGTGAGCATTCGCCCGTTGAAGTCCTGACGCTGCACCTGGATCATCGTGAGGTACCGGGTGAGCATGTCGGCTTCGGCCCCGCCCACCGCCTCGAGGCGGCGAAGGTCGATGGTGACCGACTCAGGCAAACCCGCCGCACGGGGATCGACGAACGCCGGCCCCTCGTCGCCGGGCAGCAACTGGTCGACCGGCACGCTGTAGAAGCGGGCCAGGCGCTGGAGCCGGGGCACCGAGATGGCCCGTTCGCCGCGCTCGTAGGCGCCCAGCACCGACGCCTTGAATTCCTGGTCCGAGGCTGCTTCGACGTCCTGCAACGAGAGACGCTTCTGCCGCCGAATGGCGCGCAGCCGATCACCCACCTTGCGGCTGTAGCTCGACGGCACGGAAACGACTTCGCCCCCGCGGACCGTGTCCTCGTTGCCCAGTTCGTCGACCATCTCTTCCTCCTGCGATCACCAGAACCGCCAAGCGCCCGCTCAAACGGACACGCTGCACCTGTCATGACCCTGGTCACCCAGGGTGGTCGTCTTGAGCGCAAACCCTACTCGGTCACTGAGCGGCCGCGCGGATGGGGCGCAGAGGAAGACCAAGCACCGGTCGTCGTGATGGCCCGGTTTTGACGTCGAGGCCCTTCTCGAGACGTTGCACCTCGACCGCGGCGTCCTGCTCATCACCGCCAAACTCATCGACTGACGCGACCGCTGGAGCCCCTGATCCTCACCTATCCCTCGCACGCTCGAAGCCTATCCCCGACCACGGCCCGTGACCAGAGTGGTTCTCTGGGGGACTAGCGACCGGCCTCACCGACCGCGCCGCTGCGTAGCGCGGCCAGGATCGTCGCGGCGGCCAGGGCCGCGGTCTCGGCCCGCAAGACCTGCCCCCCGAAGCTGACATGATCGGCCACCGCCTCACGTTCGGCCTCGTCCCAACCACCCTCCGGTCCGATCAGCACCGTCGACGTCGACACCGACGGCGGTCGTCCCCCCCGCTCGCCCAGGACTGCGCCGGGCAGGGCCGCCACCTCGGCGAACGTCCGGAGACCGTGGACCAAAGGGAGATGGCAACGGCGGCTCTGCATGGACGCCTCGCGGGCCACCTTGGCCAGGCGCTCGCACTGACGGCTGGCCTTGTCGTCATCCCACCGGGCCACCGATCGCGCCGCGGTGAACGGGATGATCTCGTCCACCCCCAATTCGGTCAGCTTCTGCACGACGAGTTCAGGGCGGGCGCCTTTGACCAAGGCGAAGGCCACCGTCAGCACCGGGGTCGGTGTCGCCACGGTGTAGATCGGGCCGGTGACCGTGAGTGGAGTGCCCATCGCGCAGGCACGCCATGACCCGGCCCCGTCGGACACGGTGAGGGCGTCGCCCGGACGAACCCGCAGCACCCACTCGAGGTGACGGCCGTCGTCGGGCTCCAACTCCGGTGAGGCGAGATCGGTCACGAATGCGTGGGGCCCGTGGCGGCCGTCGGGCCCGGGACCTGGCGGGAGGGGGTCGCCCACGACGTGGCCCATGACCTACTTGAGGGCGGAGCGGATCTTGGACAGCAGGCCACTGTCGGGCGGGCCCACCTCGTCACCGCGCAGCTCGGCGAAGCGGCGAAGCGCCTCTTCCTGCTCCTCGGTGAAATCGGTGGGTGTGTCCACCACCACCTGCACCAGCAGGTCCCCCCGGCCTCGGCCCTCGACGTGGGGCACGCCCCGGCCCCGTAGCCGGAAGATTCGACCGCTCTGGGTGCCCCGGGGAATGAGAAGGTCCTCGTCGCCGTCAAGGGTGGCGAAGGCGAGGTGTGCGCCCAGGGCGGCCTGGGCCACCGACAGGTGCAGCTCATGCGCGAGGTCGTAGTTGTGACGGACGAACCGATCGTGGGACCGGACCCGGACGCGTACGTAGAGATCGCCCAGTGGACCACCCCGTGGGCCGACGGCTCCCCGTCCGGTCAGACGGAGGGTCGAGCCAGTGTCGATACCGGCCGGGATGTCGACGGTGTAGGTCCGGTCCTCCACCAGCCGCCCGTCGCCGCGACACGTCGGACACGGGGACGGCACGATCGAACCCGAGCCTCCACACCGGGGACAGGGACTGGCCGTGACCATCTGACCCAACAGCGACTGGCGGACCCGGCGCACCTGTCCGACGCCGCCACACTCGCCACAGGTCTCCGCCGTGGTGCCCGGCGCCGCTCCGGTCGCCTCGCAGTCGTCGCACGGCACGGCTGTGCGCACCGTGACCGGCGCCTGGGTACCGAAGACAGCCTCGGTAAAGCTCAGCTCCAGCGTGACCTCGAGGTCCGCGCCGCGAGCCGGGCCCGCCTGACCAGACGCTGCGCCACCACCGAACGGGTTCCCACCGAAGAAGGCGTCGAACAGATCGCCCAGGCCCCCGCCCCCGAAGCCACCCGACATGCCACCGCCAGCCGCCCCGTCGGGACCGAACTGGTCGTAGCGCTGGCGGCGCTCAGGATCGCTGAGGGTCTCGTAGGCCATGGCGACCTGCTTGAACTGCGTCTCAGCGTCGGCGTCTCCGGGGTTGGCGTCGGGATGCAGCTCCCGAGCCAGGCGCCGGTACGCCCGCTTGATCTCGTCGGGCTCGGCGTCGTGAGCCACTCCGAGCAGGCGGTAGTAGTCGGAGGCATCGGTGGCCACGGTCAGCCCTCGCTCAGGCGCCGGCCGAGGCGCTGACCCACGACGGCCACCGCCGCCATGGCCTGGGGGTAGTTCATCCGGGTCGGCCCCAGCACCCCGATGGTGCCGGCCGGCTCGCCCTCGACCTCATAGGTCGACACCACCACCGAGCAGTCGGCCAGCGGTTCCATCCCGGTCTCGGTCCCGATGGCCACGTGCAGGCCCCGGTCGAGCACGTCGCGGAGCAGGGTGACGACCACATACTGCTGCTCGAGGATCTGCAGTACCTCGCTCACGGTGGCGACGGCATCGAACGCCGAGGCCATGCGCGACGTGCCCCCGATGTAGACGTGATCGGACGCCGCGGCCTCAGACTGCAACACCTCCAGCGCCGCGATGACGATCCGGTCCACCTCCGTGGCCGTACCTCCCTCGGCGGTGCGCGGGCGCGCTACCGCTGATGCCGCGGCCAGGTTGATACCGGCCAGCAGGCCGGCCAGACGTACCCCCGCGGCCTGCACGGTCACCTCATCGACGTCCTGGTCGAAGTCGAGGGTGTGCTTGTCGATCACACCGTTGGACAACACGACAACGAGCAGCGCCACCCGGGGAGCCAGGCCCACGAGCTGGGCCGACCGGATGGTCGCCGCCTCGGCCGGGGGGCTGACCACGACCGCGGCGTAATGGGTGAGGCTGGAGAGCAGACGGCTGGTATCGGCCAGCATCTGCTCGAGCTCACCGTGAGCGTGAGCGAAGAACGAACGGATCTGCTGCGAATCGGCGGCGGCCAGTAACGCGGGTGCGTGGAGCGAATCCACGAAGAACCGGTAGCCCTTATCGGTGGGCACCCGGCCCGCGCTGGTGTGGGGCTGGTGCAGGAAGCCGTCGTGTTCCAGCGTGGCCATGTCGTTGCGTACCGTTGCCGACGACACGTTTACCCCGCGGGCGTTGGCCACATGCCCGGACCCGACCGGCTGGGCCGTCTCGATGTACTCCTCCACCACAGCGCGCAGGATCGTGGCCTTGCGGGGGTCGAGCACCGGTTCGTCGTTGGAAGTTGAGTCGCTCATAATGGCTTTCCCGTCGCCGGCCACCCAGGCCAGAAGGCCGCGGTGGTTGGCACTCGATGATACCGACTGCCAGCCACACACCGGAGCTCTGGCCCCGCCGGCCGCGCCCGGGTCAGTCCTCGAGCCGGAGGGCGGCGATGAACGCCTCCTGGGGAACCTCGACCCGCCCGATGTTCTTCATGCGCTTCTTGCCCTCTT
>DHIQ01000040.1:8845-18718 GCA_002403895.1 Candidatus Neomicrothrix sp. UBA4742 | reverse complement strand
TTCTGCTTCTCGAGCAGCTTGCGCTTGCGCGAGATGTCGCCTCCGTAGCACTTGGCCAGCACGTCCTTGCGTTTGGCCTTGACCGTCTCACGACTGATGATGCGCCCCCCGATGGCGGCCTGGATGGGCACGTCGAACATCTGGCGAGGGATGAGTTCCTTGAGCTTCTCGCTCATGCGCCGGCCGTACTCATCCGCCTTCTCGCGGTGCACCACCGTCGAGAACGCGTCGACCGGCACCGAGTTCAACAAGATGTCCACCTTCACCAGGTCCGAGAGGGCATACCCCGACGGCTCGTAGTCCAGGCTGGCGTAGCCCTGCGTCCGGCTCTTCATCTGGTCGAAGAAGTCGACCACCACCTCCGCCAGGGGGAGCCGGTAGGACAGCTCGACCCGCTCGGGTGAGAGGTACTCGAGTTTCAGCATGTCGCCCCGCCGCGTCTGGCAGAGATCCATGAGGGTGCCGGTGTAGTCGGTCGGCGTGAGGATGGTGACGTTGAGATAGGGCTCCTCGATGAACTCGATCTCCCCCGCGTTGGGCATCTCGCTCGGGTTGTCGACCACCACCTCCTCACCGCCCACCTTGTGCACCCGGTATTCCACCGAGGGGGCCGTGGCGATGAGCGCGAGGTCGAACTCGCGCTCGAGACGCTCGCGGATGATCTCCATGTGCAACAACCCGAGGAATCCGCAGCGGAAACCGAAGCCCAGCGCCCCGGACGTTTCCGGGGTGTAGGTGTAACTCGAGTCGTTGAGCCGGAGCTTCTCCAGTGCCTCCCGCAGATTGGCGAAGTCGTCCCCCTCGATCGGGTACAGCCCGCAGAACACCATGGGCTTGGGATCGCGGTACCCCTCCAGCGGCTCACCCGGCCGGGCCGCTTCGGTGACGGTCTCGCCGGAGCGGGCCTCGCCCACATCCTTGATGCCGGCGATGAGATACCCCACCTCGCCCGGACCCAGCTCGGAAACCGGCGTGGGCACCGGCAGGCGGACGCCGACCTCGTCGGCGTCGTGGATGGCCCGGGCCTGGAGGAACTGCAACCGGCTCCCGGTGCGCAGTCGCCCGTTCATGACCCGCACCGACGACACCACCCCGCGGTACTGATCGAAATGTGAATCGAAGATGAGGCCCTGGAGTGGGGCGTCGGCGTCACCTGCCGGAGCGGGGACCCGATCGACGACGGCGTCGAGCAGCTCGGCGACGCCCTCACCCGTCTTGGCGCTCACCCGCAGGATCTCGTCGGCCGGGATGCCCAGCACGTTCTCGATCTCCTGGGCGTAGCGGTCCGGATCGGCGGCGGGGAGGTCGATCTTGTTGAGCGCGGCCACGATGGTGAGGTCATTTTCCAGCGCCAGGAAACAGTTGGCCAGTGTCTGGGCCTCGATGCCCTGGGCGGCGTCGACCAGCAAGATGACGCCCTCACAAGCGGCCAGCGAACGGGACACCTCGTAGCCGAAATCGACGTGCCCGGGCGTGTCGATCAGGTTGATCACATGGTCGCGGTGATTGAGCCGCACGCTCTGCAACTTGATGGTGATGCCCCGCTCGCGTTCGATGTCCATCGAGTCGAGGTACTGCGCCCGCATGTCCCGGGGGTCCACTGCGCCGCAAATCTCCAGCATCCGGTCGGCCAGCGTGGATTTGCCGTGGTCGATGTGAGCGATGACGGCAATGTCGCGCAGTCGACTGAGATCGGACACGATGGACGGGTACCTTCGGCGCAGGTGGGCAGGTCCGACGGCTGGGGAAAATCGGCCCGGACGGGACTCTGCAGCGTAGCGGTCACCACTCCGGCGCCCCGCACCGCCCCCTGAGTGTGACTCGGGGCGGGCGGCCCGCTATCCTCCACGGGCCGAGCCGAATGCCCATCCGGGCGATCGTGCCCCAGTCTCGAGATCCAGGAACCCCCCGTGGCGAATATCAAGAGCCAGATCAAGCGCAACAAGCAAAACGAGAAGCGCCGCGTGCGCAACAAAGCTGTCCGCTCCGAGCTGAAGACGCGCACCAAGGTGGTCACCACTGCCGCCGAGCAGGGCGCTGAGAACGTCGAGGAGCTCACCCGCCTCGCCATCAAGCGCCTCGACAAGGCCGCCAGCAAGCGCGTCATCCACAAGAACCAGGCCGCCCGGCGCAAGTCCCGCCTCGTCAAGCAGCTGACCAAGCTGCAGGCCGCTGCCTCCGCCTGATCATCTGAGCGTCACCTCGGTGGGCAGCAAATCCCGCCCACCTCACTGCCCGGCAGATCGCCCTCATGGGGTTGGCGCCGGGCAGTCGTCGTTTTCCGCCTCAGCGCCGCCGGCTCCCGCCGCGTGCCGACGCCTTTGGGGTACGACTGGCGAGGCGAGCTACCAGGACCTCCACCGCCAGGTCGGACGGCCACGCCCGAGCCCCCCGCAGCTCGAGGTCTGTCTGGGCCAGCAACCCGATGAAGGCCCGAATTCGCTCGGAACCCAGCACTCGAACCTGGTCCAGGGCCTTGCGCGCCGGGAAGGTCGACCCCTTCGTGATGCCCAGGATCTCGGCCGCCTGCGTCTCGTTGGCCGCGCCTGAGCCGTCGAGGCGCAGCATCCGCCCGTAGTGCCCGTGGAGGCTGGCCGTGACCTGCAATGGGTGGCGGCCGGCGCCGAGCATGCGCTCCAGCACCTGCAAGGCCCCCTGGGGGTCGCCCCGATCGATGGCATCGGTCAGGTCCCACGGGGCAACGTCGCCGGCATCACCCAGGTAGGGCTCGATGTCGTCCGCCCCCAACCGCGCGCCGGTCCCGAACGTGCTGGTGAACGTCTCCAACAGCCCTCGAAGGCGGCTCACATCCTCACCCAGGTGCTCGGCCAGCGCGGCCTTGGCCGACGCGTCGAGTTTCACCGGGGCCGAACCCAGGTGCTCGTCCAGCCAGACCGTGCGCTGCCGCCCCGACCCCGCCTTGGTGTCGACCACGATGCCACCGGACGCGGTAATGGCGTCGGTCAACTTCTTGGGCACCGCCGCAGTGCGAGCTCCGGAGCGGGGCCCCTTCTCCCACACCACCACCAGGGCGGTCGTCGAAAGCGGATCGGCCAGGTAGGCCACGAGGGGGGCGACGGCATCGGCGGTGGAGAACACGGAGGCGTGGCGCGCCACCACCACCCGACGCTCGGTGAGGAAGGGCGGGGTTTGGGCTGCGTCCACCAACGACCCCATGGAGTAGTCACCCCGATCGTCCTCATAGGCCGAGGCGTCGAGTTCTTCCACCATGAGCGACGGGTCGCCGTCGCTGACCAGGGCGGCCACCAGGTCGTGCACGGCATCGGCCACCAGCACCGGGTCGTCGCCCTTCACCAGCCGGATGGGCAGGTCCGGCGACGGCAACGGGGAGGCCTTGGCCGCCGAGGGCGGGGGGGATGTCATCGCGTCACGCCGCAGCCAGCACCGCGGCCAGCACGTCGGCCACCCGTCGGGCGGCCCGGGCGTCATGAGCCCGCAGCACCCGACAGCCCAGCCCGATGCCGAGAGCGTGGGCGGCGATGGTGCCCTCGGCCGCCTCGTGCACCTCGACATCGAGCAGCTTCCACAAGAAGCGCTTGTTGGAGGCGGACAGGAATACCGGATAGCCCAACTCGGCCAGCTTGTCGGAGTTGCGCAACAGGACGAGCGACTGCGGCTCGCTCTTGCCCAGATCCAACCCGGCGTCGACCATGATCCGCTCGGCGGGGATGCCGGCCGCCTCGGCCTGAGCCGCCCGATCAGCGAGGAAGGAACACACGTCGCCCACGACATCTTCGTACGCGGGGTCGGGGTCCGGCACCCGGGGCGCCAGGCGGATGTGGGTGGCCACCACCGACGCCCCGAACTCGGCACAGGTCGACAGGTAGTCTGGGTCGGCGAAGCCGCTGATGTCGTTGCCCACCACCGCTCCCACCTCGAAGCAGGCGCGAGCCACGCTCGCCCGCCATGTGTCGACCGACAACGGGAGGTCGAAGCGGGCCCGCAGCGCCTCGATGGCCGGCACCACCCGGTCGAGCTCCGGTGCCTCGGCGACTTCCTCCCCCGGCCCGGCCTTCACCCCACCTACGTCGAGGAAATCGGCGCCGTCGAGCACCAACTGCTCGGCCTTGGCCAGGAAGGCGTCGAAGTCGTAGTAGGTGCCCATGTCGTAGAACGAGTCAGGCGTGCGGTTGAGGATGCCCATCACGACGGCCCGATGGGTCACGTCGAAGCGGTGGGGACCGAGCGCGAGGTGCACCGGCCGAACCTACACCGCCGTCTGTCGCCGTCTCCGAGTCGACGGTGATCTCGACCTCCAGGGTGGGGGTATCGGCGGTGACCACAAGGTGGAGGCCGCCCAGCTCGGCCTCATCGGCCTGGCGGGGGTGGGCTACTTCGCCCCCGCGGCCGGCCGGGGCCGACTGGGTACCGGCGCCAGTCGGGCCCGATGCCGGAACCCAGGTCCGGTCGATCCGGACCCGGGAGGCGATCGTGGTGATCAGAGCCTCAGCCGTACGGGTTCCCCTCGGTACCACCACCAGGTCGAGGCGGCTAACCCCGGCTCGGCGGAGTCCGCCCAGTACGTCGAGCGGCCGGGCCCCCGCCTCCAACACCAACACCGCGGCCACCGCGCCATCGCCCGGCCGGGACCGCCACAGCGTGCCCACCCCGGGCAGGGCCGTTCGCCGCGGCGGCGTGCGCTCGAGCCAGCCCGGCACAGCCAGAACGGCGACCACCGCCAGCCACAACACGACGGCCTCATAAGAGCGTCGGCGCCGGTGGGCCAGGACGGCGGCGCCACCGATCACCGCGGCCGCCACCAGCGCGGCGGGCGATAGGTCACCCAGGCCCAGGTGGGCCGCCCACCGGGCCACCGACGCCACCCACCACAGCAAGAGGGTGGAGGGCACGTGCAACACCGTGGCTACTAGACCGCCGCTAAGCCCGGCCACCAGCCCGCCGGTGAGGCCCCAGGCCATGACCGCGGCCGCGGCCGGCTCGGCGGCCACATTGGCGGGCAGCGCGGCCACCGGCAACCCACCGGGGCGCATCACCAACAGCGGTGCCACGCCGAGCTGGGCGGCAAGGGTGACGGCCACCATCGACGCCACCCATCGCGGAAGCGGCAGGGCGGCGGTGAGGGGCCGGGCCAACACCAGGATCCCCGCCGACGCCGCCACCGACAGGCGAAAGCCCAACACCCCGACCAACAGTGGATCGGCGAGCACCAGGCCGGTGACGCAAAGTGCCAGGATCCGGATCCCCGTCACCGGCCGACCCAGAGCCCAGGCGGTGACGGCCAGGGCCGCCATCACCGTTGCTCTCAGGACCGACGGTTCGAACCGGGTCATCACGGCGAACAACCCCAGCACGGCGAGGGTGAGAACCCAGCGACCCGGCGAGCCGAGCCGGCGCACCAGTGGCGCCACCGCGGCCAACACAAAAGCCACGTTCTCGCCCGACACCACAAGCAGATGGCCGAGCCCGGCGCCCCGGAAGTCGTCCTCGGTGGTCACCGACTCGTCCCGGGTGTCGCCGAGCACGAAGCCGGCGAAGAGCACCCGCCGCTCACGGGGTAGCACCTCTGCGCCCCGTTCCAGCACGGCGCGCACCTGGTTGGCCACCTGCGCCACCGTGTTGCCCGCACCGCGCCGCTGGAGCCTCTCGGCGGTCAGCCTCCCCACGATGTGGCGATGCAGTTGGTAGTCGTCCGTCGCCGCTCTGGGAGTGACCGTTCCCGCCAGATCGATCTCCTGTCCGGCCATCACGTTGCGGAGCGCGGCGGCGGCGGGCCCCCGGGCCCAGAGGTCGAAATGGTGGCCCGCGACCCGGACCTCGGCCCGTACCGCGCCGGCCATCGGCGCCGGGTCGGTGAGCACGACGGCCCGTCCCGCCAGGGGTCCCTCGGCCGCGGGGTGGGCGCCGGCCAGCGCCTGCGCGGCCAGGCCCGAGGCCAGCGCGGTGACCGCCACGAAGAGCAGCACCGGACGGCGGGCCACGAACACGGCGATCGCCACGGCCAGCGCCGGCCAAACCGGAACCGGGAAGGCCGCCGACGCCCCCAGCCCGGCGCCCACCGCCAGCGCCACCGCCCCGACGTCGCTGAGCTGACGCCGGGCCGCCGCACCCCCCTTCAGGGCGGTCACACTCGCACCCGGCTGCGTAAGGCGGCCAGCTTGGCCGGGCCGATGCCCCGCACCCGAGCCAAGTCGTCGACGGACCCGAAGGGGCCGTGCTGGCGCCGATCGTCGACGATGGCCGCGGCGGTGGCCGGACCCACACCGGGAAGCGAGTCGAGCTGATCCACTGTCGCCGTGTTGAGATCGAGGGGCTGGACGGGCGCCGTCGCGGTATCTGGACCGCCTGTCGTCGAGCCCGCTCCCCCGTCCACTACCGGCCCCGGCTCCGCCTCGCCCCGGCGCAGGAGGTAGATCCGTGCCCCGTCGGCCAGCGGTGCAGCCAGGTTTATCCGATCGGGATCGGCCTCGGGCGTGAGGCCGCCAGCGGCGTCGACCAGGTCGCCCACCCGAGTGCCCGCCGCCAGGCGGTACACCCCTGGTCGGGTCACCGCGCCCGCCGCCTGGACGATGAGCTGACCGGCGGCAACGGTGGGCGAACCGTCGCCGCCACCCGCCCCCGCGGCGGACGTGCCCGGGCCGTGAGCCATGGGCAGCGACACCGGCGGCGAGCCCGAGCCAGAGCCTCGGCTGACCACCACGACGGCCCCGACGGCGACGGCCAGCACTACGAGGCCGGCGGCGAGCCACACGCCCGCGCGGGCCGGCAATGGGCGCGGCAGCCACGAGCTGGCCCGATCCAACCAGTCACCGGTGACGACGCCGCGATCGGCATCGTCAGGGGACGGACGCAGGGGTGAAGAACGGGGCACGGTCCCTCCGGTGTCGCACTACAAGGCGGCAGGCGGGGGAAGCGTGCGAGGAAGGGTGTTCGGGCCGATGAGGCCGAGGGAGCGACCCGAGCGTACGCCCAGGCTCGACGCTTGTCAGGAGACAGTTTCGGGCCGAGCCAGACGTCCAGCCGAAGGTGCGCGGTCGGACCCGGTCCGGGCGTCCACGAAGAAGCGGACGAGGAAGCGTCAGAAGAGGTGGGCGGTGAGCTTTCGGCGGTACTCGGCCGTGCGGGGGTCATCGGGGCCGAGGAGCTCCAGCAGATCGACGAACTCCTGGCGGGCCTCATCGTCGCCCCGCACCCGACCGAGGAGCTCGTCGAGCTTGACCGGGATGTCGTCGGCGTCGGCGCCGGCGTCGCCCGACCGAGCCAGCGCCGCCACCCGGCGGGTGGTAGCCGTCTCGGGGATCCGGGTCAGGAGCTCCAGCGCGGCCTCCGGTTGGCCGGCCTCAACCAGCAACTCGCCCAGCGCCACGATGGCCCCCTCGTGATCGGGGCTCAACTCCAGGGCTGCCCGCAAGGACGCTTCGTCGCCGGCGGTGACCAACTGCTCGACTTCGGCCTCGGTCTCGGTCGGCAACAAGCCATCGACGAAGGCTTGCACCTCGGCCTCGCCCTGAGCGCCCACGAAGCCGTCGACCACCTGGCCGTCCCGCACGGCGTACACGGCAGGGATCCCCTGGACCCGGAAGACGGCCGAGGTCTCCGGGTTCTCGTCCACGTTCACCTTGGCCAGAACCACCTTGCCTCCGGTGGCATCCACCACCTTTTCCAAGATGGGCCCCAGGGTCAGGCAAGGTCCGCACCACGGTGCCCACAGGTCGACGACCACAGGGAGGCCATCAGCACGGGTGAGGACGTCGGTTTCGAAGGTCGCGTCGGTCACATCGATGGTCACGAAGAGCAAGGATACGGCGCGTCGTCCGTTCCCGTTCGTGACGGCGCAACCGGTAGCGTGGTCCTTTCTCATGAACGATCCGCGGACGGCCCGGCGGTCGGAACGCACGGAGGGGATGCAGTGGAAGCGAGCCAGTCAGTGGAGGGCGTCGACGTTGACCACGTCACCGCCTGGTTCGAGACCCATGCCCCCGAGGTCCGTCCGTCCCTGCACTTCGAGCTCATCGCCGGCGGCCACTCGAACCTCACCTACCGGGTGACCGACGAGGCGGACCATGCGTGGGTGCTGCGCCGCCCACCCCTCGGCCAGGTACTGGCCACGGCCCACGACATGGGCCGCGAGCACCGCATCATCTCCGCCCTGGCGCCCACCGATGTCCCCGTCGCCCCCACCATCGGTCTTTGCACCGACGAGTCGGTGAACGGTGCGCCGTTCTACGTCATGGACTTCGTGGACGGCATCGTGGTCCGCGACCTGTCGGTGGGCGAGACGCTGTCCGAGGCGCAGCGGCACACGTCGAGCGAATCGATCGTCGACGTGCTGGCCCGGATCCATTCGGTCGACCTGGACGCCGTCGGCTTGGCCGACCTCGGCCGCCACGAGGGCTACATCGAGCGCCAACTGAAGCGCTGGTACGGCCAGTTCGAGAAGTCCAAGACCCGCGAGCTCCCCATGCTCGACGAGGTCCACCAAGCACTCCTGCGCCTGGTCCCGGCCCAGGGGCCGGCCACCATCGTCCACGGCGACTACCGCCTCGACAACTGCATGCTGGGCCCCGACGGGCAGATCCTGGCCGTGCTCGACTGGGAGATCTGCACCCTGGGTGATCCCCTGGCCGATGTCGGCCTGCTCATGGTCTATTGGAACGACCCCGGCGATGTCGGCCCGGCCACCGTCGGCGGAGCGACCACGCTCGACGGGTTCCTGCGGCGCAGCGATCTCCTCGAACGCTACGCCGCCATCTCCGGCCGGGACCTTTCCGCCATCGACTACTACGTGGCCTTCGGCTACTGGAAGCTGGCCTGCATCGTGGAGGGCGTCTACGCCCGCTACATCGGCGGGGCCATGGGCGATCGCGGGGCCGACACGGGCGCCTTCGACTTCTTCGCCGAGCAGGTCACCGGCCTCGTCGAATCCGCCCGCCAAGCGATTGGCCGGATCGAATGAGTCTGTACGACTACGTGCAGCACCCGGACCTCGACTCCCCCGTCGTGGTCGTCGTGCTCGACGGCTGGATCGACGCCGGCCTGGGCGCCTCCGCCGCACTCGAGACCATCGTCGGGGCCCGATCCTCCGAGCTGGTGGCCACGTTCGATGCCGACAGCCTGCTCGACCACCGGGCTCGGCGGCCGACGATGCACCTGGTTGACGGGATCCAGACCGGTTTGAGCTGGCCCACCATCGAGCTACGCGCCACCTCCGACCTGGCCGACAACGACGTCTTGTTGTTGATGGGGGCCGAGCCCGACCACGCATGGCGGGCTTTCTCCGACGCGGTCGTCACCCTGAGCATGGCGCTCGGGGCCCGCATGATCGTCGGGCTGGGGGCCTACCCGGCCCCGGTCCCCCACACTCGCATCACCCGAGTGGTGTCGACGACCGGCGCGGGAGAACTCGCCGACCGGGCCGGCTTCGTACACGGTCGGGTCGATGTGCCGGCCGGGGTGCAGGCCGCCATCGAGGAACACGCCAACAGCCTCGGAATCCCTGCGCTCGGCCTATGGGCCCAGGTGCCCCACTACGCCTCAGCCATGCCCTACCCCGCGGCGGGTGCCGCCCTCCTGGATGCCCTGCACCTGGTGGCCGACCTGCGGTTCGATCCAGAGCCGTTGCGCGACGACGCGTTGGCCGCCCGCAGCCGGCTCGACGCGCTCATCGCCGACAGCGACGAGCACCAGCAACTCGTGCGTCAGCTCGAACAACAAGCCGACGCCGTGAGCGAGAACGACGGCGGGCCCCTCCCCTCAGGGGAGGAACTCGCCGCCGAACTTGAGCGTTACCTACGCGATCAAGACAATCCCTGATCTGCTCAAACGATCGATGGCCTTCTGGGTGAAGGAGTCGACAAGCCCGCCAGATGCTCAAGTGGATCAACTGGTACAACA
>DHIQ01000040.1:8009-8667 GCA_002403895.1 Candidatus Neomicrothrix sp. UBA4742 | reverse complement strand
TCGAGACTTCACAGCACCCTCAACGACATCCCACCCCTCGAGTGGGAACAGCATTACCGTCAAGCCTCATAACCACCCGTCCGGCCGACAGGGAGATGCCCCGTCTAGTGATTTCGCTGTCACCTATCACCCCTAGGAGCCACCCATGCTGTCGAAACTCAGCCGGATTGCTCTCGTCGGGGTCGTCATCGCCGCCGCGGTCGCCTGCCTCGGCCCCCGCTCCTGGGACGCACCCACCAACACCGTCACCATCGCGTCCGGCGACAACATCACCGCCGTCTGCGCCGCCGCCGACAACCCGACCGCCATCACCGCCACCTACAACGACGACCTGTCGCTCCAAGTGTCATGCACCGAACCGGCCAACACGACCGCCCCAACCTGGGCCACCCCGACACTCACAGTCCACGGCAGCTCCGCCAAGATCCGCTGCCACGGCACCCAAGCCCTGACCTACACGATCAGCGGCGTCACCCTCACCCCGGTCTGCACCGGCGTGGTCACCACAACGACCACGACCCCCACCACCGACCCGTGCGGGTCGACGGCCACCCCGCCCGCCGCCTACCGCCACATCGTCGTCGTGATGATGGAAAACCGGACATGGTCCGGTGTCGGCGGCGTCGGATTCGGCGACCCGGCCATGCCCTACCTCCAC
>DHIQ01000040.1:0-7788 GCA_002403895.1 Candidatus Neomicrothrix sp. UBA4742 | reverse complement strand
GACCCGGCCATGCCCTACCTCCACTCCCTCGCCCTGAAATGCACAACCTTCTCTGACTGGACCGAAACGAACACCAGTGAGAACAGCCTCACCCAATACATCGGGCTGACGTCGGGCCTCAACGACCCCGACGGCATCGCGAATGACTGCTCACCGTCCACGACGTGCCGCACGACCGCCGACAACATCTTCCGCCAGGTACGCATCTCCGGAGGGACGGCCCGCAGCTACGTCGAAGGCGCGACCACCGGCTGCTCAGCGTCGGGCAACGCTCCCCGCCACATCCCCGCCCTCTACTACTTCGGGACCTACACGCAGGACGGGACCGCCCACAACGACCATGACTTCTGTGCTGCTGAGGTCCGGCCTCTCACCGAGTTGGATGTCAACAACCTTCCCACCTACGCGATGGTCACGCCCACTCTCTGCAATGACGGCCATGACTGCGGGAACGCCACCGTCGACTCGTTCGCAAAGCTGTGGGTAGACAAGATCCTCGCCAGTGCCAGCTACGCCTCCGGTGACACTGCGGTCGTGGTCCTCTACGACGAAGACCATCCGGTGCCGAACCTGATCGTTGCGCCCAACGCCGCCGCCGGCGTGAACGACACACCCGGTATGAGCCATGCGGCGATGCTCCAAATCTGGGACCTGATGCTCGGCCTCCCGTTGATATAGCAGGTGGCGGTCACCGAAGCCATCAGTCTCCGGAGCGCTCGCCTCATTTCGCCGCCGGTGACGGATACGTCGGCACCTGCTCCGAACTGGGCGGTTCGGGATAGAAGGTCACCGCCCCGTCGGGGTTGAACGCCGTGGTCGGCCGCGACGGCCACTCGGTGGGTAGGTAGCGCTGGCCGCCGTCGACGTATTCGTACATGCCCTTGCCGTTGCGCTGGATCTCGTCCAGACCGGTAGCGTCGGGGTTCCACCACACCTCCGTGGCGTCGTCCACCCCGAGATAGTCGGTCTCGGGCCAGATGCCCTTGTCGCCATACGAAAGCGACGGCTGGGTCACCGCACGAGTGGTGGGGCTGGCCGCGAACAACGCGTCCTGGAACCCCTGGGCGGTGAGGTTCGGGCCTAGGCCCTGGATCACGGCGTAGAACAGCGCCGGCTCGATCACCCTGGTGGGCGAGCCAGTCGGGGCCGGGGGGTCCTGACCGAAGAACCACCGGTAGAGGAACAGCGTGCCGCTCTTTTGGGGATCGACCCGGGCCGCCAGCTGACTCACGCCGAAGGCGTGGGCCCACTGCCTCTGGTCGTACGTGCGGGCGAAGGCCGTCGTGTCGGTGAGCGGCGCCCCGGTGACTATCCACTCCGGGAAGTACTCCTGGCCAGTGGCGGCCACGGTCAGCGGACCGGGCGCCACCGGGTCACCGCTGAAGAGCACCGAGGTCACACCGGCTGCCTTCAGCTTGGCCATGAGCTGCGGGGCGTCGGTCTGCAGATCAACTGGCGATTTGTAGGCCACCTTCTCGGCCAGGGTGATGCCGTTGTCCGCGAGCTTCTTCTCGAGGACACCCTCGACCCGCTCAGATTCGGCGCTGGTGCTGATATAGATGAGTCCGAACGTGCGCTTCTGGCTCTGCAGCGCCGGGTCGCCGGCGTGGTCGGCGTTGCCGTCCTTCAACTCCTTGCTCAGGTACTCAACCACGTGGGTTTGGATCTGTTCGGCGATGCTGCCCAAGTTCCACAGGTAGGGCCCAGCCTTGATCATCTGGTCATAGCTCGTGGCGGGGCCGCAATCGATGCACAGCACCTTGCGGGCAGCCAGCTCCTCCTCAAAGGCGGTGGTCAGGATCGGGCCACCCCAGACGGCGAACGGCTTGATGTCCTCGGCGATGGTGGTGGCGTCGGCTCGGGCCGAGACCTCGTCGGTCGACGTCCCGGAGGCGGTGAACTTGATCAACTCGACCTTGCGCCCGTACATCTCATAGAAGGTCTCGTAGAACTGGGTCCAGTTCCTGATGGTCTGGAACGTCTGGTCGTTGGTGTCGTCGACCTTCACCGCGGCGGTGATGTAGTTGAGCACCGGGTCGCTCGGCTGGGCCTGATACATGACCACCTTGATGCTGTCGCTCGTGACTCCCGACGCGGTGGCTCCCCCGTTGTTGCCGCTGAACGGGGCGTAGCAGTCACCGGCGAAGAACGACGGGTACTTGAGCTTGCCGATCGCCGTGTCACACCGGTCCCCCCAGTTGATGGTGTTCTCGATACCCTGCGCCTTGGCGTCGGTGAACGACAGCACGCCGGCCCGGCTGGCCGGTACGGTCGTAGCCGGCGTGGCGGTGGTCGAGTCGTCACGCTGGCGGGTGGCCACTACCCCCCCAGCCACGACGATGACCACCACGACGATGGCGATGAGGGGGCCGAACCGTCGCAATGTGCTGGAACGGGCTGGGGGTGGGGTACTCGGCTGCATGGACTGTCTGCCTTTCGGGGACGGAAATAGAAGATCAGGGGGCGGAGCCGGAACGGGCAATGACCGCCTCGGTGGCCCCCAGGTAGGACGCGATCACCGACGGGTGGTGCAGGACCTCGTCGGGCGTGCCGGAGGTGATCAGCCGGCCCTGGTCGAGGGCGAGCAGCCGATCGGAGATGGTGGTGATGAGCGGCATGTCGTGCTCGATGACGACCATGCTGGCCCCAAGGTCGTCACGGATGCGCAACAGCAACGGACCCAGCGCCTCGGTCTCGCGCTGGGCGATCCCGCTCGAGGGCTCGTCGAGCAGGACCACGCTGGGGTGGTGGGCCACCACGCAGGCCAGGTCGACCACGCGACGAGAGCCGGTGGACAGTTCCCGCACGAACTTGGAGCGGAATGCCTCGAGGTTCAACAGGGCGATGAGCTCGCCCACCCGGGTGCGGACCGCCTGCTCGGAATCGAACGCCGCTGGAAGGTGGAGGGCCGGGTTGAACGGATCCCGCACTTCGACCCAGCGCTCGAGGGCGACCGCAATCGTCTCCTCGACCGTGAGGGCGGGGAACAGGCGGGCGTCCTGGAACGAGCGCCCCAACCCCAACACGGCACGCTGGTCGGGCCGTCGACCCGAGATGTCCACCCCGCCCAGGAGCACACGGCCGTGGTCGCCACCGGTGAAGCCCGAGATCAGGTCGAACAGGGTGGTCTTGCCGGCGCCATTGGGCCCGATGATCCCCACCACCTCGCCAGGAGCCACCGTCAGCGACACGTCGTCGACGGCGCGGATGCCCCCAAAGGACACGCCGACGTCCATCACCTCGAGGGCGGGGGATGCCGTTTCAGAGCTGGTCGAGTCGCCCGCGACGCCGGCGGCTGGTACCGCCGGTGAGGAGCCGTTTGCCGGCATCGAGGTTCCCTTCGCTGCTCCGTTGACGTGGGTCGGGCCGCCGTTCGTGGTGGTTCCCCCGTTCGAGGCGGCCGCCCCTTCGAGGAACACCGAACGCAGCACGTCGGGTCGGGCCAGCAGCTCGGCCGTGGGACCGTGGAACTTGATCTCGCCCTTCTCCATGAAATACGCCGTCTCGGCGACGGTCAGCGCCAGATTCACCGACTGCTCGACCAGGATCACGGTGGTGCCCTGCGCCTGGATCTGACGGACGATCTTCAGCAGCTGTTCGATGATCACGGGAGCCAGCCCCAACGAGAGCTCGTCGATGCACAGCAACTGCGGGCGAGCCAGGAACGCCATGCCCAGCGCCAGCATCTGCTGCTGCCCACCCGACAGGTTGGCGGCGGGCTCCTCGTGGCGCTGGCGCAGCACCGGGAACAACTCGAGCACCTGCTCGGTGCGGTCCCGAAGCTCCGAGGTGTTGCGCCGGTCCAGCCACCCGGCGACGCGGAGGTTCTCGCCCACGGTGAGGCTGGGGAAGACGCCTTGGCCCCCGGGGACCTGGGTGATGCCGAACCCCGCGATCTCGTTGGGCGGCGCGTGGGTGATGTCGCGACCGTCGAAGATGACCGCGCCCTTGTCGGCCTCGACCACCCCACAGATCGCCTTCAACAACGTCGACTTGCCCGCCCCGTTGGTGCCCAGCAACGCCACGATCTCGCCCTCGTCGATCTCGAAGTCGACGTCGAAGAGGACCTGCACGTTGCCGTAGTAGACCTGCAGGCCCCGGACCAACAACAGCTTGGCCCTGCCCTGCCGCCGCTCGTAGAGCACCTCGGACCGAGCGGCGGCCGCCGTCCACACCTGCGTGATGTCACGGCCGATGACGTGACCGGCGGTGGAGATGATGAAGCTGCCGACGAGGAACACCGGCACCATCAACAACATGCCGGCCTGGATGCTGATGGAGTCCGACACCGCCCCGACGATGGGCAACATGATGAGGCCGGGGATGACGAAGATCGCCCCCATCGAAAAGCCGAGCGAGCGGGCCCGCGCCGGGATGGCCAGCGACAGCGAGGCGAACACCCCCGGCCCGACGATGGCGAGACTGGCGGAGATGGCCATGTTGGCCACGATCCCTACCCACAGATATGGCGAGAGTGCGAACAGAGCAGACAACGCGGCAGTGATGATGGCCACCAGGGCGATGAAACGCAGCACCAGGCCCGGGTCGCGCATGATGAGCTTGGTACCCACCCGGGCCCCGATGACCAAGCCGATGATCTGGGCCGGTTCGGCGGCGGCCGCCACCCAGCCCCGCTGGGCGGCATCAAGGCCGAACCGCTGCTCGTAGAGCAAGGCGGCGAGCGACGAGAACCCGATGAGCGCGGAAGCCAGGAAGGGCAGGGCGTAGAAGATCCGTCGCAGACTCTCGACCTTCCACACCATGCGCCAGCCCTCGGCGAACGACGGCGGAGGCTCCTCGGTCAACGCCGCGTCGGTCACGCCCATGGCCAGGCGCTCCTGGAGGCCCCGCACCGGCTCCTTGAGCCGCAGCCCGAGCACCAACAGGATGGCGATGGGGATGGCGAAGAGAAAGAACGGGACCCGCCAACTCACCCAGGTGGCCAAGGTGCCGGCCACCACCGGTCCGATGAACGCACCAACGGCGTTGGCGCCACGGTGGAACGAGAACACGCGCGGTCGGGTCCCGATGGGGAACCAGTCGGCCAGCAGCGAATTGTGGGTCGGTCCCACGGTGGCCTGCCCGATGCCGGAGCCACCACGCACGATGACCAGCATCCAGATCGACACGGCCAGCCCGGTACCCACCGAGAACATGGCGAAGATGGCCGCGCCGATCAACATGAGCCGGACCCGACTGCGCCGATCGGACAGCTGGGCGATGGGCACCTGCAATGACAGACCCAACAGCGCGGCCACCGCCACGAGCGACAGGATGCCGGCGTTGGACATCCCGAACGAGTCGCGGATGTTGGGCAACAACAGCCCGAAGGCGGTGCGGTCCATCTCGTCGACCATGCTCAACCCGAACAAGATCATGAGGGCGTAGATGGGCCCATCACCGGCGAGGTCGGTGAGCCACTTCGACGGATGGCGCACCGCGCCGCGCAGGCGCAGGTGCCACGGGCGGTTGTCGGCCGGGGTCAGCGGCGGGATGGGGATCATGGGGCCACCACCACCTCGGCCTCACCCTCGGCTTCGACCGCAGCTTCGGCGTGGGCGACGACGTCCGGATCGGGATCGTCGCCCGGGGGGGCGATATCAGCCAGCAGGCTGGGCACGACGATCCCCCGCCGGGTCGCCACCCAGCGCAGGGCGCCGTCGCGCAGGCGAAACACGATGTCCGCCAAACCGCCGGGCAGGATCATCAGCACCAGCAGCACGCCCACCGCGGTCGACAACTGCTGCCAGCGCGGCCCGGGCAGGAACCAGTAACCGCCCTGGAGATAGAGCGCGCCGAGCATCGCCCCCAGCAGCGAGCCGAGGCCACCCACCACCGCGCTGGTGAACACGACGAAACTTGCGCCCGGGCCGTAGACATCCACGTTGAACGCCTGCAGCAGATGCACCAGCAAGCAGCCGGCGAAGGCGGCGATGGCGCCGGACAGGGCAAAGGCGGTGAGCTTGGCCCGGGTCACATTGACGCCAAAGGACTGCGCGCCGCGCTCGTTCTCGCGCAGCGCCAGCAGGACCCGGCCGGTACGGCTGTGGCGAATCCCGCGCACCGCTATGACCACGAGCAGGAGGCAGGCGAGGCAGAGTTCGTAGAAGGCCACCTGCGAGCTCAGGTCGAAGGCGCCGAACAGCTTGGGGCGAACCACCCGTTCGGTGGGCACCCAGGAGAAGTGCTTGTCGCTGAGCAGGAAGCTGGACGTGGCCATGGCGAACGCCAGCGTCGTCACCGCCAGGAACAAGCCGCGCAGCCGCAGGGCGGGAAGACCCACCAGGATGGCCACCACCGCCCCGACGAGGCTGGACAACACCAGCGCCAGGGCCAGGTCGAGGTGCCAGTGCTGGGTGGCGTAGGCGCCCACCGCGGCACCGAAGGCCACCAGGGACATCTGACCGAGCGAGACCTGACCCGCCCACCCCGTGAGCACCACCACCGAAAGGGCGATGATGGCGAAGATCACCACCGCGGCGGCCTTCTGGCGATCGCCGGCCTGGTGCAGCACCAGGGGCAAACCCACCAGGCATGCAGCTACGAGCAATCCGCCGCCCCAGCGCGCCGCTCGCACCTCAGGGAGCGAGCGCAGCTCACGGGGTACCGGGCGCACCTCGTCGGCCGCCTGCCACGATGAGGACCCGTCCTGATCGGCTCGGGTGGTGCCGATCTTGCGCATCAACAGGCACACCACGATGACCACGGCCAAGATCGGATCCACCAGCTCGGGGTTGCGGGGATGGTTCCACACCACCCCCTGCTCCAGCAGCCCGAGCGCCACCGCCGCGGCGGCGATGGTGGGGAGCTCGGTGAGCTTGCCCAGCATGAGGGCGGCCAGCGAGGCCAACAACAAGGTGAGGCTGAGTTGGCCCCCCACCGGGAGCCCCAGGATGCTGGCCCGCATGAACACCGCGATGAACGACAGCAGCGTGGCCATGGCCCACACCACCGTCTGCAGCCGCTTCACCGGGACACCGAGCAGGCTGGCCCGGTCGGCGCGCTCGGCGCTCGCCCGGATGGCGATGCCGATACTCGTGTAGCGCAACACCACGGCGACGGCCAGCAGCGACAGCGGCGCCACCACCAGGGCGATCACGTGATCGGCGGAGAAGACGATCGGATCCAGTACGAACCGGATAGTGAAGGGGGCATGGATCTGGGTGGTGGTCGGCGTCTTGCCCCAGATCGCCGGGATGAAGAGCGAACCCACCGCCAGCAACTGGGCCAACCCGATGGTGGCCACCGTGAGGATCAGCCGGGGAGCGTTGAAGAAGCGGCGGATGATGGCCAGCTCGACGATGCTGCCCAAGACGATGGCGGCCACGACGCCCAGGGCGACAGCCAGGAAGTAGTTGAACCCCGCGAACGCCACCAGTGAGACCGCCAGCACCGTTGGCACGGCACCCAGCTCGCTCTGGGCAAAGTTGAGGATCCGGTTGGCGCGGTAGATGAGGGCCATGCCCACGGCCACCAGGGCACCGAGCAGGCCGAGAATGAACCCCTGGAAGGCCACCCCCGCGGGGACCGGGAACATGATCAGTTGCACCGCCAGGATCGCGGCCGCGGGCGCAAGGGCGCCGGCAATGACGCGAGCACGTGTCGACCCGATCGTGGCACCCACCGCTGGGTTCCCCCCTTACTGTCGAACCTGACCGTCTGTCTGATGGGACGACCGGTTCCCCCGCCGCCACCCTAGGCGCTGCCGGCTGCGGGTCGACGGCGTCGGCTCGTCTCGTCGGCTCTATGGGGGGCCGGCGATTCACCCCATTTCAGCTTTCTTTTTTA
>DHIQ01000081.1:25996-28816 GCA_002403895.1 Candidatus Neomicrothrix sp. UBA4742 | reverse complement strand
CCGCTGGCGCAGACTGCCCCCCGTCGACCCCGAGCGGCTGCGCGCCGACATCGACGACGTGATCGACCCCACCCTGTGACCGAGAACGGCCGGCAGGGGGTGCTCGATACCAGCACCGTGATCCTCCTCAGCCGTCTCGTCGACGCTGAGGCCCTTCCGGCCGAACCCTTGATCACCGCCGTGACCCTCGCCGAACTCTCGGTGGGCCCGCTCGTGGCCCGGTCCGACGATGAACAGGCCGCGCGTCAGGCCCACCTTCAACAGGCCGAGGCGGACTTCGATCCGCTGCCCTTTGACGCCGCCGCGGCGCGCGCCTTCGGTCAGGTGGCGGCGTCACTTCGGCGAGGCGGTCGGAAATCCTCAGCTCGGGCCTACGACGCCATGATCGCGGCGACGGCGATCTCCAACGGCCTTCCCGTCCACACCTGCAACCCGGCGGATTTCGCTGACATCGACGGTCTCACCGTCGTGGCCGTCCCCCACCCGGACCGCTGACGCGCCGCGACCCCGCCACTCGGGCGGGGCCGCGGACACGATCAACCGGTCAGGTGGAGCGGGTCAGGCCACCTTGCGGAGGGAGGCGCGGGACTCGCCCAACGTCTCGTCGGAGGTGGCCCGGTCGTGGGTGAGATAGCCGAACAGGGCCCGCCACGCGGAGGTGGAGCCGGCCACGACCAAGCCGGTGATGATCACACCGGTCTTCTGGTTGCGGATGGCGATGTCCCAGCCGGTGAACATCGAGTAGTCGAGGGCGATGACGCCGCCGATGGCCACGATGAACGTGAGCAGCGACCGCATGAGGCCGCGATCGCCGGGCAGGAAGTCGACGACGAAGTCGACGAGCTTGACCGTGGCGAGGGCGAGTAGGACGACGATGGCGAACTGATACATGGTGATCTCCTTCGCTCGTGGTGCCGAGCAGGAGGAGAGCACCGTTGCTCTCCGCCCCGGCACCGCCCCTCTGACCCACCCCGACCCGACGAGGGTTACCCGAATCGCGTGACAATCTGATCGCGGTCTGATTACAAGCGCCCGACGGCCTTTACCTTGAGGTAGGCGTCGGCCAGCAGCGGGGCCAGGCGTCCGGGTGGGGCATCCACCACGGTGGCGCCCAGGCCCCGGAGACGAGCGGTGGCCCGGCGGCGCTCGTCGAGGGCGCTGACGGCGGCCGCCTTGCGGTAGGCCCCGGCGGCGTCGGTCGGGGTGGTGAGCGCCCAGCGCAGCACGTCCGGGTCCTGCACGGCGGCCACCACCACCACGTGACTGCGGGAGATGAGGGGCAGGGCGGGGAGCAACGTCTCCCCCACCGCCTGTTCGACCAGATCGGTGAACAGCACGAGCATGGCCCGGCGCCGGAAGCGGGCCAGGGTGGCGGCGAAGGCCCCGAGGTAGTCGCTCTCGGCCAGCACCGGATCGACGGCGTACATGGCCTCGGTCACCCGACCCAATTGATCCCGGCCGTGACCGGGAGCCACCACCGAGCGCACCTCCCGGTCGAACAGGACGAGCCCGGCCCGGTCCCCCAATCGGGTGGATACCGCGGTGAGCATCATGACGGCGTCCATGGCATGTTCGATGCGGGGGACGCCGTCCACCCGTCCGGCCATGATGCGGCCGTTGTCGAGGAGGCTGATCACCGTCTGGTTCCGCTCGGCCCGGTACGTGCGCACGATGGCCTTGCCGGCGCGGGCGGTGGCCGACCAGTCGATGCGGCGGAACTCGTCGTCCACCGAGTACTCGCGCAGCTGGTCGAACTCGGTGCCGCCGCCGCGGCCCTGGGCCGAGCGCAGCCCCACCTCTAGGATGCGGGCCCGGTTGATGCGCAGCTCGGCTTCGTCACGCGACCGGAACGGGGGGTAGACCCGAAGGACCGCCGGCTGACGCCGTGACCCCTGGCGCGAGGCCAGGCCGAGCGGTCCCTGGACCCGAACGGTGAGCACCGAGATCTCGAAGCGACCCCGGCGTCGCGGTCGGATGGCGGTCGCCACCTCGACCGCGTCGTGGGCGGGCACGGTGACCCGACCCCGGCGCGATGCCGCCTGCAACGACGGGGCCAGCTCGTCGGCGAAGGCCACCCGCAACCGGCGCCCGGTCGGGTTGGTGACGTCCCAGGTGATGTCGTCCTCGGCACCGAGCACCACCACGTCGGGCACCTGACGAGCAATCCCCACCCGGTCGGGACGGGTGGCCGCCAACCCGTCCACCATCGCCAGCAGCACCAGCCCCGCGTTCACGGCCAGGAAGCCCCAGCCCGAGTCGAGCGCCACGATGACGATCGACGAGGCCAGAGCCAGGACGGCCAGGCGGCGGGTGGGAATCGGTATCAGGCTGACCACGAGACCTACCGGGGCACCGGCACCGAGGCCAGGATCCCGTCGAGCACCCCGTCGGCGGTGGCCCCCTCCAGCTCCAGCTCGGGCCGCAGCAAGATGCGGTGACGCAGGGCCGGCTTCACCACCGCCTTGACCTCGTCGGGGGTGACGTAGTCGCGCCCCGCCAGCCAAGCCCACGCCTTGGAGGCGTGCAGCAGGGCGGTGGCGCCCCGGGGGGACACCCCGAGCACGACCGAAGGCGACTCCCGGGTGGCCCGCACCAGCGACACCACGTAGTCGAGCACGGGCCCTTCGACCCGCAGCGCTTCGATGGCGGCCCGGCCGGCCGCCAGGTCGGCGGCGTCGGCCACCGGCCGCACCCCGGCCCCCGCGATGTCGTGAGGGTCGAGCCCGCGGTCGTGGCGGGCCAGCATCTCGGCCTCCTGGGGCCGGGAGGGATAGGTGACCTGGAGCTTGAACAGGAAGCGGTCGAGCTGCGCCTCGGGCA
>DHIQ01000081.1:11323-25846 GCA_002403895.1 Candidatus Neomicrothrix sp. UBA4742 | reverse complement strand
GGGTAGGTGCCCTCGTACTCGACGGGGTTCTGGGTGGCCACCACGATGAACGGATCGGGCAGTGGATGGGTGATGCCTTCGATCGAGACCTGCCGCTCCTCCATCGACTCCAGCAGGGCGGCCTGCGTCTTGGGCGGGGTGCGGTTGATCTCGTCGGCCAGCAACAGGTTGGTGAAAACCGGTCCCTGGCGGAAGCGGAAGCTGGCGTCGCGCTGTTCGTAGACCACCTGGCCGATCACGTCGGACGGCATGAGGTCGGGGGTGAACTGCACGCGCTTGGTGTCGAGGTCGAGCGAAGCGGCCAGGGCCTTGACCAGCAGGGTCTTGGCCGTGCCCGGCACCCCTTCGAGCAGCACGTGACCGCGCACCAGCAGGGCTGCCACCAGCCCCGACAGCGTGCCCTCCTGGCCGACGACGACCTTGGCCACCTCGGTCCGCAGGGCCAGCATTGCGGCCCTCGGGTCGGCCTGTTCAGGAGTGAATGCCATGGAGTACCTCCGTGCGGATGGTGTCGATGTCGTGGGCGAGGGCGAGCAGTTCGGCCTCGCTGCGAACGGGGAGATCGGTGACGGCGCGGGCCACGCGGTCACGCGCCACCCCGGTGCGGGCGACCGTGACCTCGGCCAGCACGTCGGGGGTGGCGCCGGGGCCCAGGCCCAGGCGCTCGGTGAGTTGACGGCGCAGGTCGGCCCGCAACAGCCGGGCGGCACGATCGGGGTCGTGGGATTGCTGGAGCAGGTTGCCCACTGCGCCCACCAGCTCGGAGCCCCCGATCTGCACCGGCTGGACCTCGGCCACCGGCTTGCCCAGACGCCGGCCCCGCCACAGCGCGTAGACGATGAAAGCGATGACGAGTTCCCAGAGGCCCAACCTCACCCCGGTGGACACCAGGCTGGCGAGGGTGCGCCGGGAGCCTCCGGCGGTCATGCCCCACAACACGCTGACCGACGTACCCGGCCGGGGGGCGAGCAGGCTCACCGCCAGCACGGCGTTGTCCTCGGTGCCGAGCAGCTCGTTGGTGAGCGCCGCGGCCCCGCCCACCGAGACGATGTGGCCCTGATCGAGGGGCTGGTCGACGACGAAGGCGCCGGACCCCCGGTCGATGCAGCCCGATGCGCCGTCGGGTACCTCGAACAGCACGCTGCCATCGCCCGGGGCGACGTGCTCGACGCCGGCGAGGGCGCCGATGCGGCAGTCCCCCCGGGGCAGGGTCGCCGCGCCCAGACCGAACACGGTGGGCGCCGGGCGCCCGCGCGGGACGAACGACGAGCGCGGGTCGGGCACCACCAGGACGCCGCCCCGCCGGACCCACTGTTCGAGGTCGCTGGTCATGGCCTCCGACGTCGTGTCCACCAGCAGCAGGGCCACTGCGCTGGACGGCCCCGGCGTGGCGGACGTGATCGTCACCTGCCCCCCCGATTCGTTCACCAGGTCGACGAGGGCCTTGGTGCCGCCCGGGTCGGTCGAGGCCGGGTCGAGGTGGGTCTTCGACGACCCGGGGGCCGAGATCACCAGGGCCACCACCAGCACGGCCACGCCGATGACGACCCCCACGACCCACGTCTTGCTCCGGGCCTTCATCAGGCGTCCACTCGTTCGTGACCCGACGCCAGCACCTGGTCGGCCAGGTCCCGGAACTGTTCGTTCTCGGCCGGGCCGGTGGGCCGGTTGCCGTACCAAGCCCGTTCGAACAGCTCGGACGCGCCGCTGAAGGCCGTCGCTCCGCCGGGGATGCTGGCGCCGACCTCGGCCCGGTATTCGCCGGTGGTGCGACCGGGCAGGTCGCGGATGGCTCGGCGCGCCACCAGGTCGGCCACCAGCGCCCGGTAGCGGCAGCGCAGCGCCTCCTTCCACTCCCCTCGGGCCTCGTGGCCCTCGGCCAGCCGCCGCCACTCGACGGGGGAGCGACGCTCCGCCGCCGGCGATTCCACCAACCCCCGGAAAGGATCGAGCCGCACGTCCCGCGTGAGGCGGAAGGCCAGAGCGGTCACACCGAGCCCGGCCGCGACCAGGATGACCCAGGCCGCCACCGCCCCGATGCCCCCGGCCAGGAGGCTCTGGAGCAGGTCGCCCACCGCCCGGGTGATGGCCGCGCCGGCGCGCTGCAACACGTTGGGCTGGGCTTTGCGGAACTCGGCCCGGGCCAGGATCTCGTCGGCCTTGGCGTTTGTGGTCGCTGGGTCCTGGGTGGGGGTCGGCAGGGGCTGGGCCGCGCTGGCGCGGCCCACGCTGACGAAGGCAACGAGGACGACAAGCACGATCAGAACGACCCGCCTAGCCATGGGGATCGAAGGCGTCCGCCGCCTCCAACTCGAGGTCGAGACCCTCGGTACGGATGCGCAGGTCGAGATACAGCAGCACCGCCACCGAGACCAGCGCAGTGGTGACGACCATGGACACCGCCGCCTCGATCAGGCCGCGACCCAGCCAGTCGAACGGCGCCGGCAGCAGCGAGGTCAACACCTGGGGGACGGTGCTGAAGATGGTGTTGAGGACGTAGGCGCCAATGCTGGCCACCACGATGACGGCGACGCAGGGCCAGAACCGTCGGCTCACCAACCGCCATGAACGTTGCGCGCCGGTGATGGGGCCAAGACCCTCGATGGTGATGGCCGGTGCCGTTATGGCGAACAGCGTCACCACGGGGATCACCCCGACGCCGCACATCATCAGACCCAACGCCTTGAGCGGCAACAGCACCAGGTAGGCGCCGATGAGCGCCGGGGCCCTGCGCCCAGCGGCCCGCAGCGCGTCGCCCGCGCTCAGGTCACTGCCGGCGTACCAGGCCGATACGAGTTTGCCCAGGGCACCACCCAGGAAGAACGGGGCCAGGGTGACCAGGGCCACGCCCACATAGGCGAGCAGGAGCGCGCCGATCTGGGTGGTCGTCGAAGCCGTGGTCGTGCCCTGCTGGTTGAATCCGGTGCTGAGCGAGAACCCGGTGACACCGTGCTGCAGGAAGGCGCCGACCAGGTGGAACGGGATCAGGATGGCGGCGGCGATGGCGAACACCGTGCGGGGCCGGGCCTTGATGACGGCGAAGGACCCGTCCAACAGGTCGGACATGGTCATGGGTCGCAACGGCACCGGCAGGCGAGTGGGCGCCAGCATCGACTCGACGGGCGAGGCCCACGGGGCCAGCGGGACCGACCGGGCGATGGGACCGTCGGTGGCGCCGCGGTCAGGTGCCGCCCACTCCGGTTCGTCCACGGGCGCCATTGTGGCCGCTTCATCGGGGGTGCGGGTGCCGACGGGGACCGGGCCCCGTTCGATGACCTCGTCCAACGGCAGGTGGCGGTGTACGTTCGGCCGTCGTGAGCCAGCTGCGGCTGAATCCCCTCAACGGCCGCTGGGTGACCGTCGCCACCGAACGGGCATCGCGCCCAGCCGACTTCGCCCCCCGCCGTCTCCCGGTGGAGACGGGGCCCGAGCGGCCGTGCCCGTTCTGCCCCGGCAACGAGGAGGCCACGCCCCCCGCCCTGGAGACCTACGGGCGCGACGGCAGCTGGTTGGTGCGGGTGGTGCCCAACCTCTATCCCGCCTTCAGCGGATCACGACCGCTGGCCATCACCGAGCTGGGGCCGGTGTTCGTGCAGGCCCCCGGCAACGGGATCCACGAGGTGCTGGTCATCGCCCCCCGCCACGACATCGGCTGGGCCGAGTTGGATGACAAGCAGGCCGGTCTGGTCATGGCGGCCATCCGCGACCGGCTCGAGGACCACGGGCGGCAGGCGGCGGTGCGCTACACCCAGACCATCGTGAACCACGGGCGCGAGGCCGGGGCGTCGCTCGACCATCCCCACGGCCAGCTGCTGGGCATCCCGTTCGTGCCCGGCGAGTTGCTCGACGAGCTGGACGGCTTCGAACGTTTCGCGGCCGAGAACGCGGAGGCCGAGCCGTGCCTGTTGTGCGAGGTGGTGACGACCGAGCACGATGAGAGGCACCGGGTGGTGCTCGACACCGGGCGGGTGCTGGTGGTGTGCCCGTTCTGGAGCGGCTCGCCCTACGAGCTGTTGGTGGTGCCCGCCCGTCACGAGCCTCACCTGGCCGGTGCCGCCCCGGCCGATCTGGTGGCGGTGGGGCGCGCGCTCCGCGACGGGCTGGCCCGCCTGCAGGGCCTGGTGGGCGACGTGGCGTACAACCTGGTGTTCCACACCGCGCCCCACCACGACGACGGGGCGTTCCACTGGCACGTGCACATACTCCCCCGGCTCACCAGCACGGCCGGGTTCGAACAGGGCACCGGGGTGCTGATCAACATCGTCGCCCCCGAGCAGGCGGCCGAGCAGCTGCGCTGATCACAGGTCGGTCGGACGAAGCCGGACTGCCGTCTGCTCATCGGCGTAGCCGGCCCACGCGACGGGGGTAGCGGTGTCCAGTGGGATGTCGAGTGGCCCCGGGGGCAGGGCCTCGATAACGGCGCCCGCGGCTCGGGCCACGACCAGGGCGGCCAGGTCGTAGGGATGAGCGGCGAAGCCATCGGGGTCGAGCAGGGGGCGAGGGTCGAGGACGGCCCGATCGGCGCCTGAGGCGAGGCCCATGAGGGCGCCCCCGGTGCACGGCGACAGGTCGTCGTAGACCTCCAGGCCGGCCAGATGGCGGTCGGCCCACGCCCCGATGGGTGCGTGACCACCGGGTAGGAGATGGACGACGGTAACGAAGCTGCGGGCCAGGGGGCGGTCATGTTGCGGGCGCAACGTGACCGATCGGGGTGGTCCACCGGTGACCAGATCGTCGTCCACCGCGACTACGACGTCACCCGCCGCCCACGCCACCAGGCCGACGGCGGCCCGATCGGTGGGGATCTCCACCGCCGCGCCCACCTCGAGCTCCTCGAGGGTGGTGGCGAGTCGGCCGGCGCCGAGCAGGACCCAGGCGCTGTGCTTGCCGGCCAGATACGGGCGAGTGCCGTCCACCGGGTCGGCCAGGTATCGCCACGGTCCCGCGGTCTCGTCTGGCGGACCAACCGGAACGGGAGCGTCGTAGCCCTCCAACACCACCGTGCCCGGCCAGCGATCGCCGAGGGCGGCCAGCCCCGCCAGGAGCACCTGGTCGGCTCGATCGTCGACCCCGAACACGTCGTCGCCCCCCTCGGAGCGGACCACGTCGTGATCACGCTGGGCGTGCTCGGCCCGCCCTCCCCGCACGACGTCACGAACTTGGCGCCCCACCTCGGCCAAGGCGCGAGCCAGGTCCAGGTCGTTGTTGGCGTCCGACTGGGTGAAGTGCATGGTCGAGTTCGTAGCATGCAGCGGTGAGTTCCATCCGCGTCAGCACCGTCCTCGACGCCACCCCCGCGGAGGTGTGGCGCCATGTCGAGGACGTCCGCACCCACGTCGAGTGGATGCACGACGCCTACGCCATCCGGCTCACCTCGCACCGCCACGCCGGGGTGGGCACCACGTTCGACTGCGACACCCGCATCGGGCCGTTCCGCCTGGTCGACAAGATGGAGATCACCCGGTGGCGGGAGCGGAAGGTCATGGGGGTGCGCCACGTGGGCCTGGTCACCGGCTCGGGCGCCTTCACCCTCAAACGGGTCCGCGGCGGTCGCACCCGCTTCACGTGGAAGGAGCGGCTGCGCTTCCCGTGGTGGATGGGCGGCCCCTTCGGCGGCATCGTCGGCGGCGAGATCCTGCGCCTCATCTGGAAGCGGAACCTCCGCAACCTCAAACGCCAGATCGAGTCCTGACCCGCATTCAGCGTGGGGTGAAGGCGCACGACATGCGCTTGATGCCGTGGATGAAGATCGACTGCAAGTACTCGGGCTCGCCGGTGACCTCGATGTCGGGCAGGTGCGCCAGCAGCTCGCGGAACATCACCGTGATCTCCCGGCGGGCCAGGTTGGCGCCGAGGCAGAAGTGGGGGCCGCCGGCGCCGAAGCCGACGTGCTCGTTGGGCGTGCGCAAGATGTCGAACCGGTACGGGTCCACGAACATGTCCGCGTCGCGGTTGGCCGAGTTGAACCACATCACGACCTTGTCCCCGGCGGCGATCTCCTGGCCGCCCACCACGCAGTCCTCGGTGGCGGTGCGGCGGAAGTGGATGACCGGTGTCGCCCACCGCACGATCTCCTCCACCGCGCCGGGAATGCGCGCCTCGAAGTCCTCGGCCAGAAGGGCCCGCTGGTCGGTGTGGGTGGTGAGGGCGTACATGCCGTGGCTGATGGCGTTGCGGGTCGTCTCGTTGCCGGCCGCCACCAACAAGATGAAGAAGGAGCCGTATTCCTCGGCGGTGAGGCGGTGGACCACCCCGTCTTCGCCCTCGACTTCGGCGTGCATGAGGGCGCTGGTGAGGTCGTCGGTCGGTTTGGCCAGGCGGTCGCGGCCGATCTCCTGGGCCATCTGCGACAGCTCGACGGCGGCGTTCATGAGGGCCATGAAATCCGGCGTGTACTCGGCGTCGCCGGCCCCGAGGATGATGTTGGTCAGCTCGAACACCCGGTGGTACTGCGAGGGCGGGATGCCCATCATGTCGCAGATGATCTCCAGCGGGAGGGTGGCCGCGATCTCTGACACGAAGTCGCACTCCCCCAGCCCGGCCACCCGCTCGATGATGGCGGCCGCCTTGGCCTGCACCTGTTCTTCGATGCGGGCCACCTGGCGTGGGGTGAAGGACCGATTCACGATGAGGCGCAGCCGGGTGTGGCGGGGGGCGTCCATGCTGATCATGGAGCCGAAGAACTCGGCGATCTCGACGGGCATGTCGGGGATGTTCACCCCGGCCCCGGAGATGAAACGCTGCGGGTTGCGGCTGACCTCCATGACGTCGGCGTGGCGGCTCAGCGACCAGTAGCCGGGGCCCTTCCCAAAGCCGGGGATCTCGGGCTCGGCGCACCACAGCACCGGTCGTTCGGCCCGCATGGCGGCGAACACTGACTCCCGGTCGAGGCCAACCCAGGCGTCGGGGTCGTCCCACGCCAGCGAGTCGAGCGACACACCCAGCGGCTCGGGCGTCTCGTCAGCGGTGTGCGGTGCGACTGGCGTGATGGTCACGGTTCCCCCTGGGTCGATGCGCAGCACGGTACGAGCCGGACGCATTGGGTCGCAAGGTCATCGGGGTGCCAGCATGGGTTCGCACCGAGCTCAGCGACCCGGAGGTACGGCCCATGCCCACCATCGACGAGGCGGACGTGCCCTTCCTGGACATCTTCGACCCCGAGGTCGCCGCCACCCTGCCGGAACGGACCGCCCAGCTGTTGGCCGACGGTCACTGGTTGGTGCGCACGCCGGTATGGCACTCGGTGCTCGACCACGACGGGGTGCGCGCCCTCCAGAAAGAGCCCGGGCTGCACACCATGGGCCCCGCCCTCCTCGACCTGCAGGGCATCAACGAGGGGACGCTGCACGACCAGTCCAGTCGGATCATCCTGTCGCTGGAGGGTGAGCCGCACACGCGCCTGCGGGGGCTCGTGGCCCGGGCCTTCACCCCCCGGGCCATCGAGCGCCTGCGCCCGGTCATGCGGACCTGGCTGGCCGACAAGCTCGACGCCCTCGACCTCGACCGCCCCATCGAGTTCATGACCGAGGTGGCCGAGCAGTACCCGGTCGTCATGATCTGCGCCCTGGTGGGTGCCCCCGACCACGACTGGCCCCAGTTCAGCGCCTGGGCCACCTCGATCCTGAAGCAGGGCAGCTTCACCGTGGCCGAGAACCTGGTCGAGATCGAGGCCGCCATCGACGCCATGACCGTCTACATCGAGGCGCTCGTGGCCGAGCGCCAGGCGGGCCCCGGCGATGACCTCATCTCCGCCCTCCTGGCCATCGAGGCCGAGGGCGACCGGGTCTCGCATCAGGAGGTGGTCGACCTGGTCACGGCACTCCTCGTGGCCGGCAGCGACACCACTCGCAACGAGCTGGGGTTGGCCATGTTGTTGTTCGCCCAACACCCCGACCAGTGGAGCTTGGTCGTGAACGATCCATCGCTGGTGCCCGCCGCGGTGGACGAGGTCCTGCGCTTCGAGCCGACGGTCGGAGCCAACCCTCGCATCGTGGCCGAGGAGTTCACGTTCCGCGACGTGACGTTCCCCGTAGGGACGGCCGTGGGGTTGATCAGCGGCGCCGCCAACCGTGACCCCGCCCACGTGGTCGAGCCCAACCGCTTCGACATCACCGCCGATCGAGGCACGTTCCAACACCTGGCCTTCGGCAGCGGGCCGCACTACTGCCTCGGCGCCAGCCTGGCTCGGGCCGAGCTCACCGAGGGCCTGGCGTTGCTGGCTGAGCGGTGGGCAACCGTCGAACTGGCGGGCGAACCGACCATGCGCGACTTCACCAGCCTCTACGGGCCGATCACGCTCCCGCTGCGCGTCGGGCCCCGCGCCTAGAGCGGATGCGGATGGTGCGCACGTCGAGGCGCTCGCCGGTGGTCTCGTCCACCATGACGGGGCGCACCTCCCGGCCGGTCTCGCGATCGGCGAGCATGAGCGGCGGCTCGGCGCCGTCTTCCCACAACCAGTCCTCACCCCAGCGCCACATGGCGGCCAGGACGTCCCAGAACGCCCGGCCCTTGGCCGTCAGCCGATACTCGTAGCGGGGCGGGTGCTCCTCATAGCGGCGCCTCTCCATGAGGCCCTCGTCGACCAGCCGGTCGAGTCGAGCGGCCAGCACGGCGCGGGGGATGCCCAACGATTCCTGAAACTGCTCGAAGCGGCGGCACCCGGCGAAGGCGTCGCGCAACACCAGCGGCGTCCACCAGTCCCCGATGAGGTCGGTGGTGCGGGCGATGGGGCACGGCCACTCGTCGAAGCGCGTCCGACGCATGGCCGCTCAGTCCTCCCCGACCAGTTTCTGCACGGCCTCGGCCCGCTGAAGGGCCGTCGAGGGATCGAGGCCGGCCTGGCCCACCAGGTAACAGGCGATGGGCGCGGCCGTCCGCTCCGACGCGTGGGCCGCGGTGCCAGCCAGCTCGAGCAGGGTCTCGACCGTGGCGGCGTCCGGCGGCTGGACCCCCAGCGACGCGGCGAAGGTGGCGATCCAGTCGTCCGGGCCCATCAGATCGACCTCATCGAGCCAAAGCCTCGACCCGGGCCCGCACGTGTTTGTGGTGGGGCGTGCCGGCCAGCCAGTCCCGGTCGTCGGTCGAGGTCAGCTCGTTGAGGGGCACCCCGTGGACGACAGGCCGCCCCGCATCGTCGGGGTAGGACAGACCCAGCCCGTTGGGGAGGCTGATGTGGCCGGGGCGCATGGTGTCGTTCAGCTCCACCACTGCCTCGACCGTTGCCCGCTTGGTGGTGACCCGCACTCGTCCCCCGGGCGCCACCCCGACCGATGCGGCGTCGTCGGGGTGCATGCGCAGGGCACCGTCGCGGTCGCCCTCCTTGCGCCAGGTCGGGTCGCGGAAGATGGTGTTGGCCGTCGATGAGCGGCGCTCCCCGGCTGACAGCACGAAGGGGTAGGCGTCGACCACGGCGCGCTCCCCCGCGCTCTCGTGCTCCAGCCCGGCGAACTCCTCCAACAGCTCGCGGATCTCCAAGTTCACCAACCCGTCGGGGGTGGCCAGGCGGAGCCAGGTCTCCTCGTAGTCGTCGACCGTGAAGATGACACCGGAGCGGGTGTTGAGGATGGCCTCGAACAGCGCCTCGCCCAGCTCCAGACCCTCGCCCTCGAAGCCGGCCCGGCGGACCGATTCGGGGTAGGCCAGCGCGCATTGGTGGGCCAGGCCCCACAGGGCCGCCGCGCCCTGACGGCCCTCGCCCAGGGTGGGGCCGAGCGCTTCATACAGCAGCAGTGGGGCCAGCGAGCTCAGCTCGGGCCGCCCGGCCGTGGTGGTGAGGAACGCGTCAGCAAAGGCGGCCCGGCCGTCGGTGGCGGCGGCCCGCAATGGGGCGATGTCGTCGTCGGTGTAGCCGCCCATGGCCCGCACCAGGCGGGCGTGGATCTCCACCTCCGGCAGCGTGCCGGGGAGCGGGTCAAGCAGCGGCGCCCGCAGCTGGAAGGCGTTCTCCGGGAACTCGAGGTTGAAGAAGGTGGCCTCCCACTTCTCGAACTGCGACGCGGCCGGCAGCACGTAGTCGGCCAACTGGGCCGTCTCGGTCATGGCGACGTCGATGACCACCACGAAGTCGAGGGCTTCGAGGGCCTCGCGCATGCGGCCGCTGTCGGGCAGCGAGTGGGCCGGGTTGGCGCTCTCGATCAGGGCCGCCCGGAACCGGTCGGGATGATCGGTGAGGATCTCGTCGGGCACCGCGGTGCCGGGGATGAGCCCGATGATGATGCGCTGGCCGGTGACCGGGCTGGTGCGCGCCCGCCGGCTGCCGCTGGCCCCGCTGCCACCGCCGCCGGCGAGGCTGGCCATGGCGGTGTGGATGTTCATGGTGCCGGGTCGGGCGAAGTTGCCGGTCAGCAGGTAGACGAGCTTCTCCAGGTACGAGTTGAGGGTGGAGTGCGGCGCCTGCTGGATGCCCAGGTCTTCGAAGATGGAGACGCTCTCGGCCGCCGCGATGCGCCGGGCCACAGCCCGCACGTCGTCCTCGCTGATCCCGGAGCGCTCGCACCACTCGCCCACCGGCACCGCGGCCAGGGCGGCCAGCACCGGCTCGCCGTTGGCCGTGTGGTCGCGCAGGAAGGTGCGATCGACCAGCTCTTCTTGGACGAGCACGCCGAGCAGGGCACCCAGGCAGAAGGCGTCGGTGCCCGGCTTCACCTGAAGGTGATGGTCGGCCAGGTCGGCGGTCTCGGTGCGCCGCGGGTCGATGACGACAAGGGTGCGGCCCGGGTCGCGGGCGATCTCCTTGAGGATGGGGCGGGCCCGAGGGAAGCCGTGGGATTGCCAGGGGTTCTTGCCCACGAACACCGCCACCTCGGCGTGCTCGTAGTCGCCGGTGGTGTGGCACTTGGGCCGGCCGTAGAGCTGGCCGTCGACCCAGAACTCCCCGGTCTTCTCCTGAGCCAGGGCGTTGGACGAGTACACCGAGCCGATGGCGCGACGGGTGGCGCCGCCGTAGCCGCCCCCGAGGTGGTTGCCCTGGCCGCCGCCGCCGTAATAGAAGACCTTGTCCCCACCGATGGTGTCGCGGATGTCCACGAAGCGGGCCGCGATCTCACTGATGGCCGTGTCCCAGTCGATCTCCTCGAACGTGCCGTCGGGCCGGCGCCGCATCGGCGAGGTCAGCCGGTGCCGGCCGTTCTGGTAGTGGTCGAGCCGCAGGGCCTTCTCGCACGTATAGCCCTTGGAGGCGGGGTGGGCCTTGTCGCCGCGGATGCGCACGAACTGGCGCCCGTCGAGGCGCACCTCGATGCCGCAGTTGATGCTGCAGAGGATGCAGGCGGTCTGATGCCACTCGTCGGTCGACTCGGTATCAGCCAACGGATCGGTCACGGTCATGATCCCCCCTCGTAGGACTCAGTTCAAGTAGTGAACCCTGTGTCTCCATGACTGTCAACGGTGACATCGGCTACACCGGGGTCATGTCCGACACCACGCCTCGCATCGCCCCCATCGATCCCGCCGACGCGCCGGAGGATCTGGCCCAGTTCGTGAACATGAACATCTTCGCGACGCTGGCCAACAACCCCGGCCTCACGCGCAAGTGGCTCCCCTTCGGCGGCAAGTTGCTGCAGGGCGGCGCTCTCGACGCCCGCACCCGGGAGCTCCTCATCCTGCGCACCGCGTGGAACGCCGTCAGCGACTACGAGTGGGGCCAGCACGCCCGCATCGGCCGCGAGGCCGGCCTCGCCGACGACGAGATCGTCCGGGTGAGCGAGGGTCCCGACGCCGCGGGATGGTCCGCCGACGACGCGCTGGTGCTGCGGGCCTGCGACGAGCTGTGCACCGACCGGGACATCACCGACCCGACGTGGGCCGCGCTGGCTGACCGGTTCGACACCAAACAGCTCATCGAGCTGCCCATGCTGGTGGGGCACTACGTGATGATCGCCGGCGTGCTGAAGTCGCTACGGGTCCAGCGCGAGCCGGGCGTCGAGGGCTTCCCGGGAGCGCGTTGACGCTGCGCAGCCGCCAGGCGGAGCAGCCCCGAGGATGGCACCCGCATGGCGGAGCCGACCCGGCGGATTATCGCCGGGTCAAGGGGTTTGGGTCGTCCCCGTGGTGGAGGTGGGATCGAGCGTTGACCGGGTGATGAAGCCCTCGGCGAACCCGGTGATGTCGTCGTTGGGACTGGTCGCCGTCGAGGTGCAGTCGACCTTGTTGTAGTCACGGCCCCCAAGGTCGGTGGCCACCGGGACGGTCACCGTGGCCCGCGGCGCGCCGGCCGTGCAGGTGGGGACGTTGAGGTTCTCCAGCAGGACCGGCGTCGTCGCCCCACCGCTGATGAGCGCGCTCCGATGGGCCGCCACCCAGGCCAGCACCGCGGTGACGCCGTCGGGATAGTCGGGCGGATTGCCCAGGCCCTGGCTCGAGGCCAGCGCCGGGATGTTGCGGGCCCCCGCGGCCCGCGCCGCACCCACCGTTCCCGAGATGTCGGTGACAGGACCGAGGTTCTGGCCGAAGTTGATGCCCGACACGACCAGGTCCGGGGTGAAGTCGATGCCGTGATCGTCGATGGCCCAGATGATGGTGTCGGCCGGATAGCCGGCCACCGCCTTGGCCGGGTAGCCGCTGGCCGTGGTGGCATCGGTGACGGTGAGCGGGCCCGAAGTCGTCTTGCCCCCGCTGCCGCTCTCGTTCGTGGCCGGAGCGACCACCGTGACCTGGGTATCGGGCAGCTTGCGCAGCCCTTCGACCACCGCATCGATGCCCACGGCCGATACGCCGTCGTCGTGGTGTGAGCTGGCCGGTCTTACCGGCTGGTGGCCAAGGCCGGTACCGGAGTCTCGCTCACCGGCTGAGGGCGTGCCGAGCGACCCCATCGGGCCATCCCCCGGGTCACCCCGACGTGCAGCGCGGCCGCCGCCACCAGCAAACCGACGGCCACCACGCCGTCGAGCCACCAATGGTTGGCGGTAATGGCCACCACCAAGATGGTGAGCACCGGGTGCGCCACGACCAGCCACCGCCAACGGCTGGTGCTGAACAGCACGACGGCCAGGCCGACCAGCACCGCCCACGCGACGTGCACCGAGGGCATGGCCGAGAGCTGATCGCTGATGCCGGTGCCCACCGCGCCATAGACGGACTGGCCGTAGAGGTGGGCGGTGTCCACGAACCCCAGGGCGGGGAACATGCGGGGCGGGGCCACCGGCACGAGCTGGATCACCAGGCAGGCGCCGGTCACCAGGGCCAGGGTGTTGCGCACCAGCGGGTAGCGGTCGCGGTGCCAGACGAAGGCCCAGATCAGCAGAGCGATGAGAGTGGGCACGTGCATGACGGCGTAGTAGCGGTTGGCCGCCTGGACGAGCACCGGATGACCCAGCACGGCGCGCTGGAGGGCCAGCTCGCTGGGGAGGTGCAGCCGCTGTTCCAGGTCCCACACGGCCCGGCCCCGGTCGAGAGCGTGATCCACCTTCATGACCGAGATGCCCCCGGCGTAGCGCCACAGCGCGTAGAGGGCGAGGATCAGGGCGATCTCCCCGGCGAAGGCCCGGGCCACGGTGAGGTGCCGGTCGGCGGAACCACGGGATGCCACGACGAACGCCACCAGCACGACGACGAGGGCCAGCGCCGGAGGCCACGGCAACCACATGGACGAGATGCTAGGCGTCGACGGCGTCCACCAGTGGCTCGAGGTGGCCGGCGACGGCCTCGGATACCTGGCGCAGCTGGTGGATCTGGTCGGGCGTGAGCTGATCGAACAGGTGGGTACGCACCCCATCGACGTGCCCGGGGGCAGCGGCGGCCAACGTGGCTAACCCGGTGTCGGTGAGCACGGCGAACGCCCCCCGCCTGTCGGTGGGGCAGCTCTCGCGCACGACCCAGCCGGCGCGCTCCAGGCGGGCCACGGCGTGGGACAGCCGGCTGCGCGACGACTGGGTGGACGTGGCCAGCTCACTCATGCGCAGCCGTCGGTCCGCAGCCTCCGAGAGCTGCACCAGGATCTGGTAGTCGGCGTGCGACAGCCCTGAGTTCCGCTGGAGCTCGCCCCCGAGCTGCACAGTGAGCAAATGGGTGGCCCGTAGGTAAGCCCGCCAGGTGGCTTGCTCGTCGTCGGTCAACCAGCGTGGCTCGCTCATCTCCCCACTGTAGCAACAGATTGACGGTTGTTGAATTCTCAACAACCGCATAGACTGAAACCATGGAAATCAAGGAACTCGGCCATCTGGTGCTCTACGTACGAGACTTGGAGCAGTCCGTCGCTTTCTATCGCGACGTGCTCGGCTGGAAGCAGGTCAGCCCCGAGGTGCCGGGCATGCCCGCCGCCGCCTTCTCCAGCGGCCGCACCCACCACGAGTTGTTGCTGATCGAGGTGGGCCCCGACGCCGCTCCCATCCCTCAGGGCCGTCGCATCGGCCTCTACCACTTCGGGCTGAAGGTGGGCGATACCGACGACGAGCTGCGCGAGGCGCGGGCCCAAGTCCAGGCCGCCGGCGTGCAGATCTCGGGGGCGTCGGACCACACCGTGACCCACAGCCTCTACATCCTCGATCCCGACGGCAACGAGATCGAGCTGTACATCGACGTGGCCGA
>DHIQ01000081.1:8926-11016 GCA_002403895.1 Candidatus Neomicrothrix sp. UBA4742 | reverse complement strand
TCGCCCAGTTCCCCAACCCGCCCCGCTGAATGCTGGTCGACGTCGTACGCTTGGCCACCGTGACGGATTCCGTAGCAACTCCCCCGGCAGCGGCCCATTCGCCGCTCACCTGCAAGGCCTGCCAGGCAATCGATGCCATGGATGGCTCGACCGACGGCCAGCTGTTCAGCCAGGACAAGTTCCACGTCCGCAACGAGAAGAACGCGTGGCAGAAGGTCCTGCTAACCCAGGACAGGGTGGCTGACCAGGTCACCACGTTCGCCGGCTCGCTGAAGTTCGTCTACCTGCATTCGGTGTGGTTCGGCATCTGGATCCTGGTCAACGTCGGGCTGGTCGGGGTCGGGGTCAAGTTCGACCCCTTCCCGTTCGGGCTGCTGACCATGATCGTGAGTCTGGAGGCCATCTTCCTGTCCACGTTCGTGATGGTCAGCCAAAACCGCCAGGCCAAGCGCGCCGATCTCCGCTCACAACTCGACTTCGAGACGAACCTCCGGGCCGAGATCTGGGCCATCCACATCGGCGCCGCCCTGAGCATCAACCACGACCACGTCGAGGACGTGGTCCGCCAAGCCATCGCCGCCTCGGCCGAAGACGGCGACTCCGGCCCGACATCGAACGGATCGATCTGAACGGTCATGGTGGTTTTGACGGCCAAAACCGGCATACTGGTAGGCCCGTTCAGCACCGGAAAGGTCGTTCATGGAGTTCGCCGTCGGGTCCAAGGTCATCTACCCCTCGCATGGAACCGCTGAGGTGGTCGGCCGCTCCGTGCGCAAGATCGGCGGGGTCGACGTCAAGTACCTCGAACTCGTGGTCGCTGCCGGCGATGAGTCGTGGCGCGGTGGCGCCATGACGCTGGCCGTCCCCGAGGACCGCGCCGTCGAGCTCGGCGTCCGTGAAGCGATCTCCTGCGAGGAGGTCGACGACGTCATGGCCGTGCTGGCCGTGACCAACGTCCGGGTGCCGACAAACTGGTCCCGCCGGTTCAAGAACCACCAGGAGAAGCTCAAGTCGGGTGACATCTACGAGTGCGCCGAGGTGGTGCGCAACCTGTCGCTGCGCGAGCAGTCGGGCTCGCTGTCGACGGCCGAGAAGTCCATGCAGGCCCGTGCCCGGCAGATCCTCGTGTCCGAGCTGGCCGTCTCCTGGAACGTCACGTTCGAAGAAGCCGGTGCCCGCATCGACGAGGTCCTGATCGGCGTCGACGCCAAGTAGGCCCGCCCGGCGGTCTACGAGTGGTAGGCGAAGTCGGTAGCGAACCCGCAGCGGCCCCGGTACGACCACGACAACGGCAGGTCCTGCACATCCATGAGCTCGGCCCGCAGCTCCTGGCCGGGATGATCCATCCCGGGGATGCCGCAGGCGACCGACTCGTCGGTGGGCACCGTTTCTCGCGCCTCGACCCGCACGTGACCCTCGACACCGATGCCCCAGAGGCCTGGCTCGTGCTCGAGTTCGATCGAGGCCCGGCGCACGCCATGGACCTCGGCGATGGCCGCGGCGAAGTTGTTGAGCGAGGTCCCACCGGCCCGGCCGAGGAAGATGTCTCCCAGCGAGGCGAACTGCTCGTCGTCGGCCCGATCGTCGACATACAACACCACGCTCCACGGCGAGCCCGGTTGGTCGTCGACGTAGAACCCGGCCAGCACGACGCCCAGACCGTCGAGGTCGACGTCGCCGCGTCGCCCCTGCTCGATGTGCCAGGAGAGCGCGAACTCGCACACCCCGAAGGTGGACCGGCCGCCGGTCCGCCCGCCCACCGACCGACAAGGGCAGACCGCCTCGCAGTTGCAGGTCTCGAAGTAGGAGCCCGCAACGGCCCACTCGGTGGTCACGGTCGAGGTCATCAGCCGACTCTAGGCCTCACACAATCCTCACATCCCGATCACCGCCACCCCCCAACCTGGCGACCATCCTGGGGCCATGAGCAGCACCTCCATCGCGGCTGAGCGCGACCAGGTCGCCTGGGTCCTGCGCCGAGCCGGCTTCGGCCCCACCCCGGGCCAGCTCGATGCCGGTCTCCCCGCCACCGTCGACGCCCTGGTCGATCCCGACGGCCACGGGGTGCCGGTCGCCCCCGACCCCTGGGG
>DHIQ01000081.1:7977-8898 GCA_002403895.1 Candidatus Neomicrothrix sp. UBA4742 | reverse complement strand
GCCGGTCGCCCCCGACCCCTGGGTCGGTGTGGATCTGGCCAGCTACGACCCCGCCGCCAAAGGGGGGACCAACAAGAAGCTGATAGCCGCCACCATCGGGGCGTGGCTGGTGGCCATCGCCACTACCCCGCGCCCGTTCGAGGAGTGGATGCGCTGGTTCTGGCACGGCCATTTCGTGTCCAGCATCCGGGTGGTGAAGCACCCGGCGTTGATGGTGCAGCAACTGCGGATGTTCGGCGAGCTCGGCCTGGGCGATCTGCGCACGCTGCTCAAGGCGGTGACCGTCGACCCGGCCATGCTCATCTATCTCGACGGGGTCACCAACCGGCGCGACGGCGTCAACGAGAACTACGGCCGCGAGGTGCTCGAGCTGTTCTCCCTCGGGGTGGGTCACTTCACCGAAGAAGACGTCCGGGCCGGGGCCGAGGCCCTCACCGGTTGGCGGGTCCAGGGTTTCGAGCCGCGACGCCACGACGACTCGCCCAAGACCTACCTGGGTCGCACCGGCGTTCACGACGCCGACACGGTGGTGGACGCCATCGTCAACCACCCCGCCTGCGCGCCGTTCATCACCGCCAAGTTGGCCCGAGCCGTGCTCGGTCCCGACGTGGACCCGGCCCTGATCGAACGCCTGGCCGGCGAGTTCGCCGCATCGGGATTGCAGATCCGCCCGCTCATGCGTTCGATCCTCGAAGCGGGCGACGCCTCCGGGTCCCTCGTCCTGGCGCCGGTGCCGTGGCTCATCTCCATGATCAAGGCCTCGGGCGCACCGGTGACGACCGCCATCAGCCAGACCGGCCAGTCGGGTCTCATCCCTGCCGGCCAGCTTCCGTTCGACGCCCCCAACGTGGCGGGGTGGCCGGGCGGGCGGGCGTGGCTGTCCGCCTCGACGACGGTGGCCCGGTTCAACATGGCCTCGAC
>DHIQ01000081.1:0-7860 GCA_002403895.1 Candidatus Neomicrothrix sp. UBA4742 | reverse complement strand
CGGTGGCCCGGTTCGACATGGCCTCGACCGTGGCCGGACTCGCCCCCGCCGATGGCCCCGCTCGACGGGCCGCCGCCAACGGCGACCTGAACGCCTTGGCCGACGCCCTCGGCCACCCCGGCAGCTTCGGTGATGGCACCCGCGCCGCGGTGGCCGACCTGGCCCCGCACGACCCCACCGGAACCGGCCGCCTGGCGGTGGCTATGGCCTCGGCCGACGTGGCGTTGGCCTGAGATGTTGAGTCGACGGAGGTTCCTGGGCATCGCCGGCGGGGCGGCGGCGGTGGCGGCCGGCGGCGTGCTCGGGTGGGAGACGCTGCTGAACGACCACCTCGACGGGCACACCACCGACCAACAGGGGTCCGGCGTCGCCAAGCGCGTGCTGGTCATCGTGCAGATGAGCGGCGGCAACGACGGGGTCAACACGCTCATCCCCGCCGGCGATGGTCGCTACTTCGACGCCCGGCCCACGGTCGCCATCAAGGAGGCCGACGTGGTGGCGCTGGCCGGCACCGACCGCTACGGCCTCCATCCCAAGCTGGCCCCGCTCGTCCCGCTCTGGCAGCAGGGTCATCTGGCCGCCATCGACGGCATCGGGTTCCCCGACCAGACCCGCTCGCACTTCTCGGCCCTGGACACGTGGTGGTCGGCCACGCCCGACGAGCCCATCCGCACCGGGTGGCTGGGCCGCTGGATGGATGCCACCGGCGACGGCACCAACCCGCTGCGAGCCGTGGCCCTCGGTGGTGGATCGCCGGCGCTGGTGGGCGAGCGGGCCGTCTCCACGGTGGTGCTCGACCCAGCCGGCTTCGCCTTGCGCACCCCCCGGGACGCCGATGGCGACGCCATCCGCAACGCGTTCCTGGCCACCGCCGCCCCGCTCAGCGCGGACCCAATGGGCGCGGCGGCCCAGCAGGCCATCCCCGCCACCCTCCAGGCCGTCGATCTGCTGGCCAAGGCCTCCGAAGCCCCGTCGGATACGGCGGGCCAGGCCGACTCCACCAGCATCACCGGGTTGCTCACCACCGCGGCCGGCATCATCGACCTCCAGTTGGGGACCGAGATCATCTTGGTGGCGGGCAACGGTTTCGACACCCACTCGGACCAGACCCGCCGCCACAGCGACCTGCTCGAGGATCTGGCCGGGGGCATCACTGGTTTCCTCGAGACGTTGACCAGTCGGGGCCAGGCCGACGACGTGCTCGTCATCACCACCAGCGAGTTCGGGCGTCGCGTCCAGGAGAACGGGAGCGGAACCGACCATGGCAACGGCTCGGTCCATTTCCTGGCCGGGCCCATGGTGACCGGCGGCCAGGTGGTGGGCCAGGCCGACCTGGGCGACCTGGTCGACGGCGACCTGCGTTCGTCCATCGACAGTCGCTCGCTGTACGCCAACGCCCTCGACTGGCTGAGCGGACCCACCGGACCCACCGACGACGTGCTCGGTCAGCACGCCGATCGCTACTCGCTGGTGACGGTATAGCGGCTACTGGACCATCCGCTCCTTGCCCTCCCAGTAGGGGGCGCGCAGTTCCCGCTTGAGCACCTTCATGGCACCCGACATGGGGAGCGGCTCGGTGCGGAACTCCACCGACTTGGGGGTCTTGTAGCCGGCGATGTGCTCCCGGGCCCACGCCTTGAGCTCCTCTTCGTCGGCGGTGGTGCCGGGATGCAACACCACGACGGCGTGCACCGCCTCACCCCACTGTTCCGACGGGATGCCGATGACGGCCACCTGCGCCACCGCCTCGTGCGATGCCAGGGCGTTCTCCACCTCACTGGAATACACGTTCTCGCCGCCGGTCACGATCATGTCCTTGACCCGGTCGACGAGGTAGAGGTAGCCGCGTTCGTCGAGGCGGCCGGCGTCACCGGTGTGGTACCAGCCGTTGGCGAAGACGGCCTCGGTCTCCTCGGGCCGGTTCCAGTACTCGCGCATGTAGTTGCCGGCCCGGGCGCAGACCTCACCGACTTCACCGACCGGCAAGATCGATCCATCGAGGCCGTGGATCGACAGGCTCGAGCCGGGCAGGGCGCGCCCTGCGGAGCGAAGCAACTCGCCGCCGACGCGGTGTTCCTCGGGGCCGAGACACGTCAAGAGGCCACAGTTCTCGGTCATGCCGTAGCCCTGGTAGATGTCGAGGTCGGGGAAGAGCTCCAACAGGCGCTCGAGCAGCGCGGTCGGCATCGGTGAGGCGCCATAGGTCAGCACCTCCATCGACGCGAAGCGCTCGGGCGTGAAGGCCGGGTGGTCGAGCAGCATCTGGATCATGCTGGGGACCATCACCGTCGTCGTCACGCCGTGGCGTTCGGTGACGTCGAGCACGGCACCCGGGTCGAACACCGGCACGAAGGTGGTCGTGCCGCCGACGGCGGGGATGGTGAGCACACCACCGAACGACGCGGCGTGGAACATCGGGGTCTGGTGTAAGTACACGTGGCGATCGGTAAACGGCCAGCGGCTGGCGATCTTGTAGAAGTCGAGCATGGCGGCGCGGTGATCGATGACCACGCCCTTGGGCAGGCCCGTCGTCCCGCCCGTGTACATGAGGATGACGATGTCGTCCTCGTCGGGCTCGTCGGGCACGACCGGGCGGCCGGCGGCCAGCACCGCGTCGTAGCGCACGTCGTGGGCGCCGTCACCGTCGCCGATGAGCACCACCTTTTCGATGGACGTCTGGGCCCGGACCTTGTCGACCACCGGGGCGAAGATCTGGTCGACGAAACAGACGGTGGTGCCCGAATCCTGCAGGATGAACTCGAGTTCCTTGGGGGCCAGGCGCAGGTTCAGGGGATTGATGACGCCGCCGCCGAGAAACGCGGCGTGATACAGCTCGAGGTAGTGGTGGCTGTTGAGGGCCATCACCGCGAACCGGTCGGTGGAGGCCAGCCCCAGCTCGGGGCGCAACCCGGCGGCCAGCCGCAACGTCCGGTCCAGATGCTCGGCGTAGGTGGCGGTGAACTCGCCGTCGAGCGTGGCCACCTTGTCGGCATAGCGCTCCGCCGCGGGCAGCAACATACGGTGATACACGAGATCCTTCATGCCCTGATCCTCGCCCACTTGGCCGGAGCGTGCACAGGATCGTCAGTGAGCCGATCAGGAAGCCCAGTCGAGGGTGGCGATGGCGCCGGGCTCGAAGCCCTCGAGGTCGGTGGCGCGGCCGTCGACGGCATCGCGTTGCGACGCGGCTATGTCGGTGCGGGGAACACTGCGAGATCATCGGCGTCGGTCCCGTCGATGTCGACTGGGTCACCAGCCTGTTACCCGAGGCGAATGCCCGCCACGTCCAACAAGACCACCGCGACGACTACGCCAACGGCGGGCCCGGCTCCGCCGACAACCTGAACTTGTTGTGCCAGTTCCACCACAACCAGAAGTCTCGTGACGGAGCCAGGTTGGAACGCCACGGCAACCACTGGCACTGGTACCCACCCAACACGACCGAACCATGGCGATCACCCGTCGGCGCCAACCTCACCCTTTGGAACCTGGATCGATAGTCTCACCCGCATGACGCGATTCGGTGTGCAACTGCCCAACTTCTCCGGCTTCGATTCGGCCGACCTCTTCGATCACGTGGCCGGCTTGGCCACCGCCGCCGAGGACGCCGGGTTCAACTCGCTGTGGGTGATGGACCACTTCTTCCAGCTCCCGCCATTGGGTGGGCCGGACCAGCCCATGCTCGAGGCCTACACCCTCCTCGGCGCCCTGGCCGCCCGCACCGAACGGGTGCAGCTGGGCACCCTGGTCACCGGCGTGACCTACCGCAATCCCGCCATCCTGGCCAAGATCATCACCACCCTCGATGTGATCTCGAAGGGTCGGGCCATCCTCGGCATCGGCGGGGCCTGGTACGACGTCGAGCATCAGGGCCTCGGCGTGGACTACCCCCGCGACGGCGTGCGGCTCGACATGTTGGAAGAGGCCGTGAAGATCTGCCGGGCCATGTTCGACGCCGACGGGGTGAGCTTCACCGGCACCCACTACCGCATCGACAACGCCCGCAACCTGCCCCGGCCGGTCCAGGCCAAGGGCCCCAAGATCATGATCGGCGGCGGCGGTGAGAAGCGCACGCTGAAGCTGGTGGCCACCTACGCCGATCAGTGCAACGTGACCGGCACCCCCGAGACACTGCGCCACAAGATCGACGTGATCAAGGATCACTGCGACGACGTGGGCCGCGACTTCGCCGACATCGATGTGACCTGGATGAGCCCGCTCATCCTGACCACCTCCGAGGAGAACACGGCCGAGGTCCGGACCATGCTGGCCGCCGGGGGCAGCGCCGAGGAGATCGCCGGCTTCACCATCGGCCAGCCCCACGAGGTGCCCGACCTGATCGCCCCCCTCATCGAGGCCGGGGCCGACGAGGTCATCTTCAGCTTCGCCTTCGGCGACCCGGCTGGCATCGCCGCGGTCGGCGACGCCCTGGGCCTCGGGTCCACCTGAGGCTCAGCTGGCGGCGGAGTGAACACCGAGCCCGGTCGTGATGCCGAAGGCGAGCGCCAGGGGCAGCGCCACCACACCGACGGTAAATGAATCGATCTATCGATCATCCCCGGGTTGCGATCCCCGACTTACCGATATATCGTTTGTTATCGGTGATACTCACCGATAACAACCAAATGAATCAGGAGTACGACCTTGAGAAACCCCAACTTCACCCGAGATCAACGCTTCGGTCTCCCCCGACGCCGCCCCGACTTCGACGGCGGATTCGGCGGACGAGGCCGAGGTCGAGCCCGCCGCGGCGATGTGCGCGCCGCCATCCTGGCCCTGCTGGCCGAAAAGCCGATGCACGGCTACGAGATGATCCAGGTGCTCGCCGAGCGCACCGGCGGGGTATGGAAGCCGAGCCCCGGCTCGATCTACCCGTCGCTGCAACTTCTGGAGGACGAAGGCCTGGTCCAGGTCGACGAATCCACCGGCAAGCGGCTCTTCAGCCTCACTGACGCCGGTCGTGGCGAACTGGCCAACAACCCCCGTGAGCAGACCCCGTGGGACGAGGTCACCGCCGGAATCGACCCCGCGGACGTGCAGCTGCGCGAGCTCGTGGGCCAGATCATGGTGGCCACCCGTCAGGTGGCCGAGGCCGGCACTGCGGCCCACAAGGCCAAGGCCGTCGAGGTCCTCACCACGACCCGCCGTTCCCTCTACGCCATCCTCGCCGAGCCCACCTAAGCTGGCCGGAATGTACAAGCGCATCGTGGTCGGGGCGGCAGAGACCGAAGCGGCCAAGCTGGCCATCGCCGACGCCGTCGAGCTGGCCAACCTGCTCAGGGCGGAGCTGCACCTGGTGGTGGCCTTCGATCCCTATCGGGACCGCATCGATCCCGAGATCACCCCGGCGACGGCCGACGCGACCGTCTTCCTGGCCGGCATCGCTGCCGACGCCACCGTCCCGGTGCACCGCCACCCCGTGCCCGGTGACCCCGCCGACGCCATCTTGTCGGTGGCAGCCGAGGTCGGCGCCGATCTCATCGTGGTGGGCAACAAGGGGATGAAGGGCGCCGGCCGCATCCTGGGCAGCGTGACCAACACCGTGGCTCACAAGGCCAACTGCAGCGTGCTCGTCGTCAGCACCACCTGATCAGGTCCAGCCCTCGACGATAGGGGACGGCGAGCGCAGGACGATCTCCTCGATGCCCACGCCGGGTAGGCGCAGGGCCGAGCCCAGCACGTCGACCAGGAGCTGAGCCACGTCGGTGGTGGCCATGGAGTCGCGCTGCATCAGGCCCTGGCGGAACCACGTCTCGAGCATCGGGCCGAGCAGCTCCGGCGCGAACTTCTTCCCGAACTCGGTGGGCTGTATGGCCCCGAGGGCGACACAGGAGAACCGGACCTCCGGGTGCTCCAGGCGGCAGACCCGCAGCGACTCGGCCAGCGCCGCCTTGCTGGCGCCGTAGGCCCCCAGTCCCGGGCGGGGTCGCCCAACTGCCGTCTCCGACGACAGCACAGCCACGATGGCGCCATCGGCCATATGCGGAATCATCCCACTGATGATCCGCTGCACGCCGATGACGTTGGTCTCGAGCACCGCCCGCCACTGCTCGCTGGTGGTGTCGGCCAAGTACTGCAACGGGGCGGAGCCGGCGGCGTAGAACACGAGGTCGATGGCGCCCAGATGGGCATGCGCGTCGGCGACGATGCGCCGGCAACCCTCGGGCTCACTCACGTCGGCCACCACCGCGCGCCCGCCACCCGCCTCGGCGATGACCTCGTCCAGCCGGTCACCCCGCCGTGCCGCCAGCACCACGTCGGCCCCGTCGGCGATGGCCGCCGCTGCGAAAGACCGACCCACGCCCGACGACGCGCCGATCACCACCACGCGCCTGCCGGCCAGCGCGCTCATGACCGGGCCACCAGGTCGCGGACCAACACCTTGCCCACCTCGTTGCGGGGCAGGGCGTCGACCGTGGTGAACCGCACCGGCACCTTGTAAGGGGCCAGGTGCTTACGGCACAGCATCTCCAGCTCGGCGGCGTCCACCGCCCCCGCGGAAGCTGAAGTGCGGGCCACGATGAAGGCCCACGGGACCTCACCGAGGCGGTCGTCGGGCACCCCCACCACCGCCACATCGGCAACGGCGGGATGGAGGCGTACCACCTCTTCGACCTCGCCGGGGGCGATCTTCAGCCCACCCCGGTTGATCATCGACGACACCCGTCCCTCGATCCACACGAATCCCTCGGCGTCGACCCGGGCGAAGTCCCCGGTGCGGAACCAGCCGTCGGGGCTGAGCCGGTCGGACAGATCCCCGCCGTCGGCATAGCCCGCACTCAGCGCCGGGGTGAGCACCCACAGCTCGCCGTCCCCGACCACCCGCACCTCAACGCCGTCGTGGGGCCGGCCCACCGACCCCAGCTTGGTCTCGCCGTGCTCACGCGAGTCGGCCGCGTTCCAGCCGATGATCTCGCCGCCGATCTCGGTCTGGCCGTAGCTGTTGAGCACGGCAATGCCGAACCGGTCCTTGAACCGGCGGGCCTGCAGCGGCGAGAGCGGCGCGGTGATGCTGCGCACGAACCGCAGCGGCGCCAGATCGGTGATGGCCTCGTCGTCGGCCAGCATGGTCATGGCCGCCGGCGGCAACACGGTGGAGCGGATGGCGAAGCGTTGCACCAACGCGGCGAACTCGTGCGTGTCGAAGCCGTCCATGATCACGACCGGGGCGCCGACCCGCAGGGCGAACAGCACATTGTAGATCCCCGCCCACAACGACAGCGACACCGGGATCAGGTTGGGCATCGGCGGGGCCGCTGGCTTCACCTTGGTACCACCCCGGAGCTTGGCCAGCACGCCGTCGAGCAGGGTCAGGACCCCCGAGTGGCGCAACAGCACCGGCTTGGGCGGCCCCGTCGTACCCGACGTGAACTGGATGAGGGCCACGTCGGGGTCGTGGACGCGATCCCCGAACACCGGACCCGGCACCGTCGACCAGCCGTCGTCTCCGGCCACCACCGCGGCCCGCCCGGCGAAGCGGGGCGCCTGCTCGGCGGTGGTGACGATGACCGCCGGCTCCACCGAGCCGAGGATGGAGTCGAGCTCACTGGTGGTGAGCCGAGGGTTGAGCGGCACGTAGACGGCGCCGGCTCGCCACGTCCCGAACAGGGCGGCCACCGGGTCGGCACCGTTGGGCAACATGACCCCGACCGGCCGGCCGGGACCGACGCCCACGGCAGCGAGGGCAGCAGCCAAGCCCTGAGCCCGGCCCTGCAACTCCGCGCGTGACCAGGTCCGTTCACCGGCATGAACCACCGGCTCGTCGGGATCGGCGTCGGCGGCAAACAGCAGGTCAGCCAGACTCACGGGCCCAGCTCCTGCCAATTGGGGTCGCGCTTCTCGGTGAATGCCAGCGGGCCC
>DHIQ01000265.1:11098-12871 GCA_002403895.1 Candidatus Neomicrothrix sp. UBA4742 | reverse complement strand
GCCCGAGCACGACGGCGGGGCATGAGGTGGCGCACGGTCGGTGACGCTAGCCCTCCCCACGGGACCGTTTGGCGTGGGCGAAGATGGCGCATGGCCACTCGTGTCGCCGCTCTGCGCGACCGCAACCCTCTTCCCCGCGGCACCGTGGCCGTCGGTGCCGGCTTGGCCGTGACCGGCATCGCGTCCTACGGCTACCTGGTGGTGTCTGCCCGCGTCCTCGGGCCGGCGCAGTCCGGAAGCCTTTCGGTGCTGTGGGCCCTGGTATTCATGACAGCTGGGATCTTCCTGCCCTTCGAACAAGAGGTGAGCCGGCGGCTGGTGGGCCGTCGGGTGGTCGGTCTCGGTGGCCGGTCGATCGTGCGGCGGGCCCTCGCCCTCGGCGCGCTGTTGGTCGGTGGGCTGATCATCGTGATCGCGGTGGCAGCGCCGACGCTCACCGACCGGCTCTTCAACGGCCAGGGACTGCTGGTGGTCGGGCTCATGCTCGGCTCGGCCGGCTACCTGGTGGCCAACTGGACCGAAGGCGTGCTGTCGGGATCAGATCGCTTCGCTCGATACGGCGGGTACCTCGGCGGCGAGGCCCTCCTGCGCCTCACGATCTGCCTGGGTTTGCTGGCTCTCGGCGTGCGCACCGCCGGCCCGGTCGGGCTGGCCCTGGGCGCGGCCCCGTTGGCGGTGGCAGTCCCCGCGTTGTGGTGGCGGCGGGACCACTCGCTGGAAGAGCCCGAGGTGGCGTGGCGCGACCTGGCCGCAGGCCTGGGCAAGCTCCTGGCCGCGGCCGTCCTGGCGCAGGCGCTGATCAACGCCTCGCCGGTCTTGCTCCAGATCCTGGCTGGCCCGGGCCAGGCCGCCGAGGTCGGGATTTTCACCGCCGCCCTCGTGGTGGCCCGCATTCCGCTCTTCCTGTTCCAGGCTCTGCAAGCCGTGCTGCTGCCGGCGCTGGCTGCCCTGGCCGTAGCCCAGAAGTTCGCCGAGCTGCGGGCCAGCGTCCGCCGCATGGTCATCGTGGTGGGCTCGCTCGGGACCACCGGGGTTGTGGCATCGCTGGCGATCGGTCCGGCCGTGATCCTGCGACTGTTCGGTCCTGCGTACCCCGTGGACCGCCGAACCGTCGGTCTGCTGGCCGCGGCCAGCGCCTGTTACATGCTGGCCACGACGTTCGCTCAGGCGCTCATCGCGCTTGGCGGAGCCGCCCAGGTGGCTATGGGTTGGGGGGCGGGCGTGGTGGCCATGGTGGTCGTCGTGCTCATGGGCAACGACCCGTTGCTTACCGTGGAAATGGCCTTCCTGACTGCCACCGGGGTGGCCACGCTGGCCATGGCGTTGCTGCTGCGACGGGCCCTGCGCCATGGTGCGATTCCAACGACCGAGGCGGCCCTCGAGGCCATCAACGACATCGCCTTCGAAGCCTGACGTGCGTCCTGCGAGCGGTCACAGAAGCCGGCGGGCCAGAGCCCAGTAGCCGGCCAGGACCCGGTCCAGGGGGAGGAGCACGCGAGGTGGGGGCAGGTTCCCCGGCTGCAGCCGGGTCGTGAATCGCTCGGCCATGACGGCCTCCGGGGTGGTGCGTTCCCGTTGGATGGTCGCCCGATGCCGGCGCAACCATCCCAGGTGACGCACCAGCCAGCCGTAACCCCGTAGCTTGGCCCCCAGCCAGCCCTGAGCGGCGGCTGACACCACGATGGCCAGCTCGAGGGCCGCGAAGGCGGGAGCCATCAGGAAGAGGTGACGAGGCCCGAACGCGCTCAGCACCAGGATGAGCCGGTTCCGCTC
>DHIQ01000265.1:228-10826 GCA_002403895.1 Candidatus Neomicrothrix sp. UBA4742 | reverse complement strand
TAGTGCACCTCGAGACCTTGCTGCCAACAGCGAAGGCTGAGCTCGGCATCTTCGTAGTAGGCGAAGAACTCCTCGGTCAGGCCGCCCAGGGAGTCCCACGTCTCCCGACGCATCATCATGGCGGCGCCGCTGGACGCGGTGACGGGCTGCTCGACGGCATGGTCCGCGGCCGGCTCCTCGAAACAACCGGACCAGCTCACGCCAAGGAAATGGACGTCGTTGCCCGCAGAGTTGAGCAGGTCGGCGTGGTCGGCCAACCGCACGCTGGCCGTGGCGATCCCGACGTGAGGTCGCTCAGCCGCCCTGGCCATCTCGGCCAGGGCGCCCGGCTCGACGATGGCGTCAGGGTTGACGAGGGCCACCAGTGGGAATCGTGACGCCGTCACCCCCCGGTTGCACCCGGCGGCGAAACCGACGTTGCCGCCGGGATCGACGACGGTGACGCCCTCCAACGTGGCGAGCTCGTCGACCATGCCTTCGGTCGCGCCGTTGTCGACCAACACGACCTCGGCGACGATGCCTTCGGAGGCCAGCACCGCCTCGACGGAGCGCCGCAGCCACGGCTCGGGCCCGTAGGCGACGATCACTACGGATACCTCCGTGGCGGCGTCGGACGGGTCAGGGGAGGTCACGATCGGGACACGCTAGTGGAGCCGCCGGGGGATTCCCCGCCCCGGTGGGGGTTGGTAGGGTTGTCATCGCAGTCCACCCGAGAGAAGGAACGGTCCTGCCCTCCCTGCTCGTGATCATTCCTGCCCTGAATGAGGAGGAGACCGTCGCCGCCGTCGTGCGGGGCGTACTCGACCACCTCGAGGCCGACATCCTCGTCGTAGATGACGGCTCTCACGATCGAACCGCCACGGTGGCCACGCAGGCAGGGGCCATCGTGTTGCGCCACCCCTTCAACCTCGGGGTCGGGGCTGCTCTGCGCACCGGGTTCCGCTATGCCTCCGAGCACGGCTACCAGGTGGTGGCCCAGGTCGACGCCGACGGTCAGCATGAGGTGACCGACGCCAAGCGGCTGGTGGAACTGGTCACCAACGGGGAGGCCGACCTGGCGGTGGGCTCGAGGTTCGGATCGGTCTACGACGTGTCCCGCCTGCGGCGCCTGTCCATGAAGCTGCTGTCGCGCCGGGTCAGCCGGTACCTGGGTACGCCCATCCACGACACCACCAGCGGCTTCCGGGCCTTCTCCCATGCCGCGGTGACCCGCTTCGCCCGGAGTTACCCGAGCGCGTATCTGTCCGACACCGTCGAAGCCCTCCTCATGGCGGGCGACTGGGGGCTCACCGTCGTTGAGATCCCGGTGCAGATGCACGCCCGCAAGGGAGGCCAGCCCTCCGCCAACTTCGGTCGCAGCCTCTACCACCTGGCCCGCCTGACCCTGGTCATCGGGTTGCACCGCTTCCGCCGGCCGCTCTACCAGCGCGTCGAGGGCGCGCAGTGAGCCGGCTCGAGCTGGTGGTGCTCATCGCCGCCGTGTTGTTGATGGCGTTCACCCTCGAAGTACTTCGCCGGCGCCGCTTGTCGGAGAGCTACGCCCTGTTGTGGCTGGGGGTCGGGCTCGGCGCCCTCATCCTCGGCCTGGCCCGCCCGCTGGTGGATCGTGTCTCACAGGCCCTCGGGATCGCCTACGGCACCAGCCTGGTATTCGGCGTGGCCCTGCTGTTCCTGCTGGCCGTCTGCATCAACCTGTCGATCCACGTGTCCAAGCTGGAGAGTCGGGTCGAGGTGCTGGCCGAAGAGGTTGCCTTGCTTCGCGGCCCGGTCGGTCAACCGATCGCCGATCCCGCGCCCGCCCCGCGACCTCCTGGCCCCGAGATGGCGTCCGGACGGCTCGACGCCGACCCCGACGCGTCGCGCTAGGTGACAGCCCCTGTCGGCGCCGCCGCGCCGCCGCGTATCGAGACCGATGATGGCGGGCCGGTCGAGAGCCCGCATCGCTGGCGCTGGGCGCTGCTGATCCTGGCCGGCACCCTGTTCGTGGTCGGCGCGGTGCTGGTCCGCCCCGGCGGCTCGGTCCAGGCCGACCAGACCGAGCACCAGAGCCTGCTGGATACGAAGGGGTTGCCCGGCTTCACCGCCGGCCAGGGCGTCGAGCAGTCTTTCGTGGCCGACGCCGACGGTCTCTCGCAGGTGACGGTCCGGTTCGGCACGTACCACGTGAAAGGCACCGGGACCGTCGTCGTCCAACTCCTCAGCCCGGAGGGGACCCCGGTGGCGGTGTCCGTGATCCCGGTGCCCCGCATCAAAGACGCGGAGCTGATGTCGGTGGCCACGATGGCTCCGCAGGCCGACTCGAAGGGTCGCACCTACCTGCTCCAGGTTTCGCTGTCGGCCGAGGCGTCTGATCCCATCACCCTGTTCGCGGGCACACCCACGCAGACCGAGCCGGCGGCCCGGCGCACCGACGGCCAGCCGGCCACGCTGGCCGTCGAGGTGCACAGTGACTACGGCCGCGGCGCCTTCGCCTTCGACCAGTTGGGCACGGCGCTGCGCCGCATTGGTGCCTATGGGCCGTTCTGGCGGCGGGGCGCTTTCGTGGTGCTGCTGGCCTTGGGGGCCATCGCCCTGTTGGCCGGCATCGCCCTGGTACCGCGGCGCAAGGGGCTGCTCGTGCTGTTGGCGTTCGTGGTGGTGAAGGGCGTGCTGTGGTCGGTCCTCATCCCGCCCCTGCTGGGCGTCGATGAAGGGGCCCATGTGGCCTACGCCCAGTTCCTGGCCATCGACCATGCCATCCCCAAGCGGGGGAGCCCCCGTGGCGAGCTGAGCATCTACAGCGAGGAGCTGACCGCCGCCTCCCGGATCTTCCATCAGGGGGACGTGGCTCGCAGCGATCGAGCCGACTACGGCAGCGATGCCACCGACGACCACCAGACGCTGAAGGACACGGCCCGCCAGGAGCACTCGAACGGTGACACTCCCGCATCCGGGTACACGCCGGCGTACTACGCGGTGCCAGCCCTCATCTATCTGGTCACACCGGGCGGACTGGACGTGAAGCTGGGAGCCATGCGGCTGTGGAGTGTGCTCCTCGGCGCGGTCGCCGTCTACTTCGCCGTACGCACGGCCCGACTCCTGTTCCTCGGACGCGAGTCCGTTGCGCTGTTGCTGGGAGCGGCGGTCGCTCTGCATCCGATGCTCAGCCAGCAGACGGCGGTGATCAACAACGACGCCGGCACGATCGCCGCGGGGGCGGCATGTGGTTTCCTGGCCGTGTTGTTGACGGCCCGCCAGCGGTCGCGATGGATCCCGGCCGCCGCCGGGTTGGCCTTCGGCCTGGGCTTGTTGACCAAGCCGCTGGGCTTGGCCTTCGCCCCGGCCATCTTCCTGGCGTGGATCGTGGGTCGGCGGCGCGGCTGTCGGCCGGCGCCGTGGTGGTGGGAAGCGATCACGGCGGCCGGTGGAGTGCTCGCCACCTACGGCGTGTGGTTCGTCTTCTCCGCTGCCTACGGCTACGCCGGGGTGGGTCTGCAGGACCAGACCGCCGGGGAGCGCACGATCGGCGACTTCTTCCACGTCTTGAAGGACCACTCGTTCAAGGCCGTCCGAGCCAACTGGATCGACCAATTCTGGGGCAACTTCGGGTGGATCAACACACCCTTTCCCGACGTGATCCACGGGATCATGGTGGGTGCCGTGCTGGTCGGCTCGGCGATCGTGATCGTCTGGGCACTGGTGTTCGTGCGCGATCTGTACGTGGGCTGGCGGGGCCGGGGACCGCTGATGGACCCGTTGGCCGCCGACCTGGCCTGGGGCACGGCGGTGTGTCTGCTCATCGTGGCGGCCACCCTGGGCGAGCTCTACGTGCTCATGTACGAGTGGTACGTGCGGGTTGGCGATCTCAGCTTCGTCCAGGGCCGGTACGCCCTGATGACCGTGCCCGTCGTGCTGGTGCTGCCGGTGGTAGCCCTGCGCAGACTCATCCCCAAGCTGAACCCGCTGATCCCCATGGGGGTGGTGGCCACGGCCATGGGCGTGCTCAACGTGATCGCCATGGGTCTCATCGTCGAACGCTTCTATCTGTGAGCACCTCCGTTTCCGGGTGCCACCCGGCTGGCCCTATCGTGGTCCTGGTTCTCCCGACCTCCTGGAGCCCCTGACCGTGAGCGAGCGTTTTCGAACCGAACTGGCCGGCATCGTCCACCCCGACATGGCGTGGACGTCGTTCGACCGCTACGCCCGCTACGCGGCCATCGTCCGGGCGGTGCGCGCCTCTCTCGGCCCGGGTCACCACCGCGTGCTCGACGTAGGTGACACCGCGGGACACCTCGGCACGTTCGATCCCGAACTCGACGTCGTGGGCATCGATGTGCAGCTCGAGGCGCAGCGCCTTCCGGGCACGCCGGCGGCGCTGGCCGACGGCACCCGGCTGCCGTTCCCCGACGCCGCCTTCGACGCCGTGGTCAGCAGCGATGTGCTCGAACACGTCGCGCCGCTCCGCCGCCCCGCCTTCTTGTCGGAGCTGCGCCGGGTGAGCCGGGATCTGGTGGTGGTGGCCGCCCCCTTCGACACCCCCGGGGTGGCCGGTGTCGAGGAGTTGGTGCGTCGCTACGCGCTCATCGCGCTCGGCGCCGAGCAACCCCAACTCGAGGAGCATCGTCGCTTCGGGCTGCCCGACCTCGAGGCCGCCATCGCGAACCTGCTCCAAGGGGGCGCCGAGGTCATGACGGTCGGCGCCGGCAACCTGTCGGACTGGCTGACCATGATGCTGCTGCGCTTCCAGCTCGAAGCCCGTCCCGCGCTGCGGCCGCTGAGCGAGGGCTACGACACGCTCTACAACTACGCCTTCGCTGATCGCAACGACCAGGCGCCGTTCTACCGTCACCTCGTCATCGCCCGCACCGGCGGTGCTCCAGATGCCGGCGAACCGCCCCCTGTCGGGGCCGGTGAGCAGAGTCTGGCGGTACCGGTCATCCTGTCGGCCCTGCTGGCTGCCGATGGGCCCGAGGCCGTGCGCCAGGACACCGTTCCGAGGCTGGACCAGATCCTGCGCGAGGTCGCCTCGTTGCGCTCCGAGATCGGGCACCTCCACGCCAAGGTCGACGCCCTCACCGAACTCAACGTCAGCCTGGCCGATCAGCTGACCAGTGCCCTGGCCAAGCTCAAGCGGGTCGTCAGGCCGTTCCGCCGGACCCCGAACGACCGCGACTGAGCAAGCTCTTCGCTGACTCCACCAGGCGACGCTTGGCCCGGATCACGGACTCCTCCCGGGCGCTCACGCCGAAGAAGGGGAGCGCTTCGCCCGGCGCGGGGGCACCGACTCTAGGCCGAGGGACCGTGTCGTCGAAGGAGGGAATGGACGCCAGTTGGATCTGCCGTCGTTCGGCGGCGGGCATCGAAGCCGCCATTTTGGCCAGCGTCGCCCGGAACTCGATGGTGCCGGGCACCGATGGTTGGAACTCCGCGATCCGGTACTCGATCAGATCGAGAGCGACGAGCCGGGCGTACACATCGAGGAACGACGCCGGGGTGAACACCTGGCAGTGGCCGTCGACGTACTCGCCGGTCTGTTGGTGTTTGCGGCACAGCTCGTAGGCCCACTGGTCGGGGTCGAGGTCGGTGCGCTCGCAGCCTGAGTAGTCGATGCTGCCGGCCCACAGGGCAGCGGCGTCCACCTCGATGATGCGGCTGTGAAAGTCGTAGATCTGGCGGAACCCGGGTGCCTGAAGACCGCGTAGGTGGGCGTCGACCAGGTCGGCCATCGTCGTGAGATCTCGGTTCACGTCGAAGCAGAGGCGCTTGTCGGGGACGGCCAGGCAGAGCCGGCCGTCGTCGCCCAACACTTCGCCGATCTGGCGCAGCCAGCCGATCAGATCGGGTACGTGCTCGGCGACATGAGAGGCAAAGACGAAGTCGAAGGGTGCCGCATCGCCGACCACATCGATCAGCGGGCCCTCCCCGGTCCACACGAAGTCCACCTCGACGATCTCGCTGAGGTGGTCGCGCATGGCATCGTCCGACGCGTACTTCTGGCGTAGGTCCTCGGTCGAGGCGTGGTCAACGTACTGGACCCTGAACCGATCCTTGGCCAGTCGGGGTTTGTTCAGCGGGCCGACCTCCAGGCCTCGACCCTCGGCCACGCCGGCGTTCACGAGCCACAACGGCAACTCGGTCGTGTCGATCGGAGGGTTCATCGCCCGACTGTCTCACACAATGCTGGTCGGGACGCCGAACCTAACGGCGGGCGAGGGCCTGGAGGACCTCGGCATCGTCGGCCGTGACGTCGGTACCGTAGGCCGAGGTGTAAAGCCCCCGGTGCCCGCTGGGCATGGAGATGGCGGCGAGGATCGCCTCGTCGTCGGGATTGGAGTCGCCCTCGAAGCGGACGATCTCGTCGATCGTGGCCCGCGCCGCGTCGACCAGCTCGTCGCAGGCCCCGCATCGCAGTTGCCCGCCGGGGGCGGCGCTGAGATCCACGTCGTAGCCGAGGGCTCGCAGCCGGTTCATGGCCTCCACCAGCGTCTCCACCGCGTCAGTCTCCCTGGCTGGGGGGGAGAACGCCAGTCGTGCGAGCTAACGGATCAGCCGGGAGCGGGCCTTGGCCAGCGCCTTGCGCGAAGCGGTGGCGATGCCGTCCGAGCGCACGCTGGCAACGCCGCGGCGCGCCAGGCCGGCGATCCGGTCGAGGCCGGCCGGCACCGGGGGCGGGACCGCCGTAGGGGGCGATGGTGGCGAAGGTTCCGCGGGGTGGTCGGCCGGATCCACATAGGGCTCGAGGGTGACGGGCTCGGCCGGCTCGTCGAGAGCCACCGGGAGCCAGCTCGACCCGATCCGTTCGACGGGGCCGGCGGCCACCACCTGGTCGAGGATCGCCCGGTAGCGGTGGCCCTGCAAGGCGGGTGCCCACTCCAACAGAGCCCGGCGGCGGGCAAGGTCGCCGATGCGGGCTCGGTCGCCCGCGTCGCCGAGGAGGCGGTCGAGGGCGGCGATCCATTCCGACAGGTCGGCGGCCAGCAGCCCGGTCTCGCCGTCGTCGATGGCGGCGCGGAACGGCGCGGTGGGACTGGCCACGGTCGGGGTGGCGCACAGGGCGGCCTCGAGCCACTTGATGGCGCTTTTGGCCTCGTTGAACCGGCTGCCGGGGGCGAGCGGTGACAGGTTCACGTCCAGATCCCGCAGCACGCCAGGCAACTCCAGCCAGTCCAGGAACGGGAGGCGTCGGACCCGCGCACCGAATCGGGCCAGCGCGTCGCTGGGAGGGAGATGGCCGCCCATCCACAGCTCGACGGTGGGGTGGAGGTCGAGAATGTCGATGACGGCCGGCTCGATGAAGAACCAGTCCTCGTCGTGGGTGTTGGTGCCGCTGAGATACCCGAGGCGCTCGGGGCCGGGCTGGCGCGGACGTCGGAGCTCGCGGTCGGCTCGCCGGGCCAGCAACAGGCCGACCCCGTTATCGAACTGATAGGCGGGGAGTCCGGTCACTGCGGCGGCGTGGCTGACCAGCATCTCGGTGCTGCCGAGGTAGGCGTCGCAGGCCTCAAGCGTGGTGCGGTACCGGTTCACGCCCTCCAACCACAGGCCCGCCTCGTCGTCGGGGAGCAGGCGCAGGGCAGGGATCTCGTCGCGGATGTCCGGGTCGAAGATGAGGTCGTCCACGTCGAACACGCAGGCGATGCCGGCTTGGCGGAAGCCGTCGATGAGCTCCAGCACCTGCACCGTGGCTGGTACCCGGTAGAAGACCACGACGTCGGCTCGCGCCCCCCGCTCGGCCAGGTCCGGGTCGCGGTAGTGGCGGACGTCGCTGGTCACCCCGACGAGCCCGAGTGCCTCCGCCGGAAGCCGGGCCCGGTACCGCAAGGGGGCGCCTTCGATGCCGCACAGGAACAGCACCGACGACACGGCGCTCCCCGCCTCGGCGGGCACCGGCCCGGCTTGGAGGAGCTCCCCGAAGCGCGCATCGAGCCCCGCCACCTGGGCGTCAATCGTTCGGATCGGCACCGGTGCCCGAGCCCCGTTGCGAAGTTCTTCGACCAACGACGGGTTGCCGACCAGCCGGCTGAGGGCCTGGGCCAGGGCCGCCGCGTCCCCGGCCGCCACCACCAGCCCGTTGGCGCCGTGGGTGACGACCTCCTCGGGGCCGAGCGTGTCGGTGCAGACCACCGGGAGACCGGCGATGAGCGCCTCGCGGGTGGCGATGGAATACGTCTCGCGCATGACCGACGGCAGGACGAACACGTCGTGGGCGGCCAGGACGGCCGCCAGCTCGTCAGGGGTGAACGGGTCGAGCACGTCGATCGGGAGGCCGTCCACCGTCCGTCCCGATCGCTCGAGGTACTCCGCCGCCCCATAGGCGCTGAGCCGCCAGCCGGGGATGGCGGCCATACGCTCGGCCGCGTCGACCAAGACGTCGATGCCCTTCATAGGGTTCGGCCCGCCGGTGTAGACGAGACGCAGATCGGCACCGTCGGGAAGGGGACCGCTGGTCACGGCGGAGGGTTCACCCCCCAGGCCGGTCGGCGGGAGCCCGTTCTCGTCGACGCCCAGACGACCGGGGGCCACCCCGTTGGCCCGGAGCACGGCGACGGCGGCGGCGGAGGGGGCCAGCACCAGGTCGGCGGACGCCAGCAGCTCGCCCAGCGCTTCGTCGCGCTCGTGGCGCCAGGCGGCGGCGACCTCACAGGGACAGACCCCGGCCTCGACCACCAGGCAGCACGGTCGCTGGTCACGGTCCACCAGGAACTGGCGGGGGCACAACCACCAGAAATCGTGCATGGTGACCACCACACGGGCTCCGGCCTGTTTGGCCGCCGGCACCAGTTCGGCGCCCAGCGACTGCAGGGCGTGGAGGTGCACGACATCGGGCCGCACCGCAGCGAGGTGGGCGCGGAAATCCTCGGTGACGGCTGGATTGCGCCAATTGTGCTCGTCGGACCAGCCGATCCAGGGTGAGGTCACCACCCAACGCACCGCCATGCCGGTCTCGTCCACGTCCGTCCACGTCTCCAATGGAGGCCGCTCGCCGATCCAGCCCGCGTAGACGCTCACGTCGTGGCCGAGGGCCCGCAGACCTCGAGACAGGCGCTGGGGCTGCAGGGTGCCCCCACTCACAAAATTGGGTGGGTAGTGGGCCGAGACGGTCAGGATGCGCATGGGCCGACCTAGGCTATCGGGCGCTCGTGGCCGGCACGGGCGGATAGGCCCCTCCTACAGGGGGCCGTGGCTGCTGTGCTCTACTACCAGGGGCCGTGGCCCGTCCTCACACGGTCCCCCGGCCCCGCCGGCGCTGATCCCGACCCCCTCCGTGGAGGCTTCTCCCTCGATGAACGCCCTGGCTGACCTGTCCCAATCCCGGGACCTGCTGGTCAACCTCACCCTGCGCGAACTCCGGGGGAAGTACAAGCGTTCGGTCCTGGGGTGGACCTGGTCGCTGCTCAACCCGCTGGCCACGATGGTCATCTTCTCGCTTGTGTTCGGGAAGCTGCTCAAGATCAAGCCGGCCACCGGTGACCCGTCGGGCCTGGTCAACTACCCGGCCTTCCTGCTGTGCGGCCTGCTGGCGTGGAACTTCCTGTCCAATGCCATGAACGGCTCGATGGTGGCCCTGTTGGGCAACGCCGGGCTCATCAAGAAGGTGTACTTCCCCCGCCAGGTGCTGGTCTTCGCCACCGTGCTCGCCCTCGACTGGAGCTTCCTCATCGAGACGGCCCTGCTCGTGGTGTTCCTGCTGGTGCTGGGCAACATGGTGCTGCCGTGGTTGCTGGGTGTGCTGCTGGCCATGGTCTTGCTCACCGTGTTCGCCACCGGCATAGGGCTGATCCTGTCGATGCTGAACGTGTATTTCCGCGACCTGCAGTACCTGGTGGGCATCGGGCTTCAGCTCTGGTTCTACGCCACGCCGATCATCTACCCCATCAAGCTGGTCAACGACGCCCACCTGGCGCACTGGGTCAAGGTCCTCTACGTCCTCAACCCGATGGTCGGCTTCGTGGGGATCTTCCGCGCGCTGCTCTACGACCTGCGCTTCCCCGCCTGGGGTCAGGTGGCGTATGTGACCTGCTGGACGGCGGCCATCTTCTTCATCGGCATGGCCGTGTTCCGCAAGTTCGAGCCGCGCCTGGCCGAGGAGCTCTGATGGGCGACATCGCCGTGTCCGTCGAGGGCGTATCCAAGACATTCCGGCTCTACCACGACCGCAACCAGACGCTGAAGGCCACCCTGATGCGGGGCCGGCGCGCCCGCTACGAGGAGTTCCAGGCCCTCGACGACGTATCGCTCGAGGTGCCGGCCGGAACCACCTTCGGGTTGATCGGCGAGAACGGGTCAGGCAAGAGCACGCTGTTGAAATGCATGGCTCGGATCCTGCGTCCTGACGCGGGGACGATAACGGTCAACGGGAAGATCTCCGCGCTGCTGGAGCTGGGGGCCGGGTTCCACCCCGAGCTGTCGGGCAAAGAGAACATCTACCTCAATGGGGCCATCCTCGGGATCAGCTCCAAGGACATCGACCGCAAGTACGACGAGATCGTCGAGTTTGCCGGGGTCGAGACGTTCATCGACACGCCGGTCAAGCGCTATTCGAGCGGCATGTTCGTCCGGCTCGCGTTCTCGGTCGCGGCGCATCTCGAGCCGGAGATCCTGCTCGTCGACGAGGTGCT
>DHIQ01000265.1:0-149 GCA_002403895.1 Candidatus Neomicrothrix sp. UBA4742 | reverse complement strand
CGACGAGATCGTCGAGTTCGCCGGTCTCGGGACGTTCATCGACACCCCGGTCAAGAACTACTCCTCGGGTATGTATGTGCGACTGGGGTTCTCGGTGGCCATCAACGTCGACCCCGATGTGCTGTTGGTGGACGAGGTGCTGGCCGTCG
>DHIQ01000063.1:32611-33490 GCA_002403895.1 Candidatus Neomicrothrix sp. UBA4742 | reverse complement strand
CCTGGGAGCACGACCTGCACCTGTACCTCAAACGGGCCCATCTCGACGGGCTGAGCTTCGGCGACGCCGCGTACCACCGGGCCCGGTTGGCGGAGCTGTTGCGGGAGCGGGTCGAAGCCGGCGAGTCGGTGATCTGACCGTGGCGCTCCCGGCCAACGTTCGGGCGACCTTGGCCCGGCTCGGCGCCGCCACCCTGGGCGAGTCCGGTGGTGCGTCCATGGCCGCGGCGATACGCCCGGCCTGGGCCGGAGCGACACTCGTCGGCGAGGCGTTGCCGGTGCGCTGCTCGCCGGGCGACAACCTGGCCATCCACGTGGCGACGGCCACGGCGTCGCCCGGCCAGGTGCTCGTGGTGCAGATCGATGGCGAGCCGGAGCGGGGCTACTGGGGTGAAGTGCTCACCACGGGGGCCGAGGCTCGTGGCGTCGCCGGCCTGGTGATCGAAGGTGGGGTACGTGATGTCGCCGCTCTCGAGGCTCACCATTTCGCGGTGTTCTCGACCCTGATCGCCCTGCGGGGCGCGGCCAAGGCCGCCACCGGGACGGTGGGCGAGCCGGTGCAGGTCGGCGGGGTCGGGGTGGCGGCCGGCGACATCGTGGTGGGCGACGCCGACGGCGTGACCGTCGTGCCCGGCGTCCGGTTGGCCGAGGTGCTCGATGCGGCCGAGCGGCGCGAGTCCCGCGAGGCCGAGCTGTTCGAGCAACTGCGGGCGGGAGCCACCACGGTCGAGCTCCTGGGACTCGACCCCTCGCCGGTGCGGCGGGCCGAGCCGGGATCCTGAGCGGCGATCCCGGGCGGAGCGCTCAAGTGGAGGCTGGACGTAATTCTCAGTCCCATTGGTGGCGGGAGAGCTACTTCGGCAGTTTGACGTCGCCTCGG
>DHIQ01000063.1:15673-32474 GCA_002403895.1 Candidatus Neomicrothrix sp. UBA4742 | reverse complement strand
GGGCCACTCCTCGAATGCCCGACACCGGCCGGCCTCGTCGAAGCGGAGCACCCACAGGTCGAGCCAGCGGCTGGTGACCGGATCGCCGTAGTCGACAGCGACGCGCACCACAGCCGTGTCGCCGTCGACAGCCACCACGAAGGTGGTCATGGCGTCGTGCTCCGCGGTGCGCTGATGCCCTACGCCGAGTCGAACACCGTCGCCAGACCATTGAGTAGCTGTCGCCACTCGGCTGGAGCCGAGAACGGCAGTGGTGCCCGGATGCTCAATGCTTCGACCAACTCCACCGCTCCGCCCCGCAGGCACGGCGCGCCACTCGGGGCCGGGCCAGCGCGCACGACGACCGAGTCGCCGACTTCGAGCACGAAGCACAAGTCGGGATTGCTGGCCTCGACGGCGAAGACACCGGCGGCCGCGTTCTCAGTGCCGATCGCCAACGCCGGACTGAGCGCGGCCGCATAGCGTAAGCACGACCGCACCTCGTCCGGCTCCACCGCGGCCGTCAACCCGAGGGGGAGAACGACATCGCGCTCGTGCACCCAGCAGTCCCACAACGCGTGGTCACTGAGGAGTCGAATCGGGACATGGCCGGGAGGTGATTCGGCAAGTGTCGACCAACCCGTTTCGTCCAGGCCGGCGATCGCGCCGAGGAACGCGTCGTTCGATGACACGAACATGTCGAGCACTTCCGCCGGCCCCATCGAGCGCATCCCGTCAACCATCAACGGCGGCGTCGCCGCGGGGTCAAAGTCGGCCAGGATCCGCGTAGGTGTACCGCTGAGCCCGGCAATCACCGACCCCTGCCAGAACGCGTTGACTCCTACGAGGTGGGCAACCACGTCCTGAACGGTCCAACCTACACAGCGACTCGCCGATCCCCAGTCATCCTTGCTGAGCCCGACGAGCGTCGCTTCCAGCCGCCTCCGTTGCCGCACCACCGGAGCGAACGAGTCGCCCACTGGTCCTTCGATCGAGAAGATGGGCGGCCCCTCGTACCGCGGCGATATCAACATCGAGCCACCATACGCTCGAGCGCGGTTATCAGGTGTAGTCGACCGGCCCGGCGTCCTTCACGCCGACCGCAAAACAGAAGCAGTGGATCGGCGCATGGTCGGAAACCGGCCGCAGGCTGTGCATCGTGTCGGGCGGGATGTGGACCAGGTCGCCCTGGCCGATCTCCCGCTCCTCGTCGCCGATGGTCATCAGTCCCCGGCCCGAGGTCACGTAATAGAACTCATGCGTCGGGTGTTGATGCGGGTCGACGAGACCACCCCCCGCCACCTCGAACTCGCTCACCAGTTCGAGGTGCCCCCCGTCGGTGATCTCCTTCATCTCGCGGGGTTGCACGAGCCACCACACGGGCACCGTTCCGTTGTGCTCGACCACGGGGGCCACGTCTTCGATCGATCGAACATCCATGGCAGCTCCTAACATGACGTCGACGTCAGACTAGAACAGCGAGGGGGAGCGGACATGGCTGGTGAAGAGGTCCACCGGATCGCGGCCGAGCCACTCAGCTCCGACGGCTGGCGACCGTTCGGCCAGGTCGTGGGGGTCGACGAGTGCGTGCTCGAGTTGCGCCACGGCGCCGAGTTCCACCTCGACGTGCTGTCCTACGACTGGCGGCCGCTGCGCTGCGAGGTGCTCAACCGCCACCACACCGCCACCCAGATGCTCGTCCCCCTCGGGGGTGCGCCGGCCGTGGTGGTGGTCGCTCCGCCCGATGTCGACTTCTCCGACCCCGCCCACCTCGATGCCATTCGGGCCTTCACCATCTCGGGCGCCCAGGGCATCAACCTCGCCATCGCCACCTGGCACTGGGGTCCCTATCCGATCGGCCCGCAGGTGCACCTGGCCAACGTGCAGGCGCGCGACGTCACGGGGGACAACGAGGTGGCCTACCTGGCCCGCGATCTCGGTGTAGTGGTAGAGGTGCAGGTCTGAGCACGCTCAGCGGAAGTCGAACGCCACCTTGATCGCCCCGGTCTCGCCCTGGCGGACGATCGTGGTGAACGCCTCGCGCCATTCGTCGAGACGGAAGCGGTGTGTGAGCATGCCGGTCAGGTCGATCCGACCGTCGGTCAACAGCTCGAAGAAGTGATCGAAGGCGTGCTGGTGGCGGCCCTCGAACGTCTCGTCGCCGAACGCGTTCGAGCCGATCAGCCGGAGTTCCTTGAAGTACCAGGGCGTCCATTCGAAGCGGGCCGGGGAGCTCACGCCGAGCTGCACCAGGGTGCCCTGCTCGCGCAGGATGCGCAGGCCCAGCTCCACCGTGGCCGGCGCACCGATGGTGTCGTAGACGACGTCGACGTGGCCGGGATAGGCGACGGGGAGACCGTTCCACGGCTGGCGCAGCGTGGCCCCCGACCAGGCGGCCAGCGCCTCGAGGAGCGCCTCGGCTGGTTCCGGGGCGAACACCTCGGCCCCCAGCGAGCGGGCCTCGTCGGCCTGTGCCGGCCAGCGGGCGACGGTGGCCACCTCGACGGTCGGGTAGAGCTGACGCAGGATGGCGGTGGCGGTGGTCCCCAGAGCGCCGGCGCCGTAGACGATGACCTTGGCGCCGGGGGGCGGTGGATTGCGGGTGATGGCGTGGAACGAGACCGACCACGGGTCGGCCAGGACCGCCACCTCGTCGTCGATGGCGTCGGGGACGGGGAACGCCATGCTCACGTGGGCGGGCAGCCGCTCGGCGAAGCCACCGGTGGCCTCGACCGCGTTGCCGGTGTGGATGCCGGGCGAGAGCCGCCCGCCATGGAAGTTCCCGCAGATGGAGTAGTCGCCGCGCTGGCACGCCGGGCACAGCGGCGAGATGCCCCGAGGCCGGCACCCGAGGTTGGGGAAGAGCACGACGCGCTGGCCGACGTCGAGGCCGGTCACCGCCGGCCCGGTGGTGTCCACCACGCCAACGACCTCGTGCCCGAGAACCTGCGGGAAGGAGATGAACGCCGTCATGGGATTGTCGTCGGAATCGTCGAAGTCCATGAGGACCTGCTTCGAGTCCGATCCGCAGATGCCGGTGAGTCGGTTGCGCAGCACGAGCCAGTCGTCGGCGACGATCGGGGGGTCGTCGAGGTCGACCAAGGCCATGGGCACGGTGCTGAGGTTGCGCAACAGGCGGGGTGCGTCGTCGGCCAGCGGCTCGGGCCACGGCTCGGGGTCAGTCAGGAACTGCAGCGCCTTCACGGGCCGGCCTCCTTGTCGGACACGAATGAGACCGCGCCGGCCATGAACGTGTCGATGTCGCTCGTCTTGAATTCGGCGATGGCTTTGAGGTCGGGGACGTAGCGCTCGAAGCCGTCGGTCACCAGCGCGTCGCAGATCGTCTGGGCAACCGTCGCGGCCGGCTCGAAGGGCCCGTCGTAGGGCGCTGGGTCGTTGCCCGGTTGGTCCCAGATCTCGGTGTCGATCGCCCCCGGTGTGATGAGGCGAACTTCGACCCCCGTCGACCACAGGTCCATGGCCATGGCTTCGGACCACCCCGAGAGCGCGAACTTCGACGCCGAGTAGGCGGCCTCGTTGGCAATGCCGAGCCGGCCACCGAGGCTCGAAACGTTGACGATCACCCCGGCGTCGCGTTCGAGCATGCGAGGGAGCACGGCCAAGCTCAGGGCCACCGGTGAGAGGAAGTTGGTGCGCATGACCGCCTCGACCGTGGCCAGGTCGAGCTGCTGCACCCGGCGGCGCATCGGCTGTCCGGCGTTGTTCACGACCGCGTCGAGACCGCCGAATCTGTCCCAGGCCGCGAGGGCGACGGCGGCGGCGGCATCGGGGTCAGAGAGGTCGACGCTCCACAGGCGGTGCCCATCGCCGTGGGCCTCGCAAGCGGCCAGGATCTGCGCCAGGCGCTCGGTCCGGCGGGCCACGAGGCCCACCGTCGCTCCCCGCTCGGCCAGCATCGGGGCCAGGGCGGCTCCGATGCCCGACGAGGCCCCGGTCACCAACACCCGGGCGCCATCGAGGGTCGCCAGCGCGCTCACGAGTGGTCCGAGCCCCGGTCGCCGCTAACGCTGGAGCCGTCCGGCGTGGGAGTGACCAGGGCGACGGCGACCGCCTTGGTCACCGCGGTGAGCAGGTCGTCGGTGGTGACCCCCATGAGCTGCTCGGCCTGGTTGACGTCGGCGCCGTCGAACACCGAGGAGATCCGCTCGCGCAAGTCGTGGTGATCGCCGGCCCGGGCCCCGACCAGCCTGGAGGCCACGCGGTCGAGCGTGTCGGGCGGCGAGACGTGGAGGTCGCCAGCCATCAGGGCGGCGACGATCACCCCGTCGGGGTCGATGGCGACGCCGGCCCGGCACAGCTTGCGGCCCTTGTGGTTGGCCAGGCCGATTCGGCTGCCGGCGGGCGCCTGGGCCACGAAGCGCTCGGACGACACCCGTCGCACCATCTCCGGATCGCCCACCCGGGTCGAGCCCTTCTGAACTCCCTTGTGCTCGCCGGGGGTCAGTTCGGACGGTTCGAGGGCGACGCCGGCGTCGGCCATGGCCGCCACCAGGGCATCGCGCATGTGCTCGTAGGTGACCGGGTGGCCGGCCACTTCCTCGGCGGTACACACGTACTCGGACATGTCCTTGACGACCTTGTCCTTGAACTTGTCGTCTGGCACCCGCACCACCTGCAGGTAGGCGGTGAGGTCGGGGCGGGTCAGGTTGAGGAAGCCCCCGATCGAGTCGGCGGCCACCACGTCCTGGGCGGCGAGCGCGCCCAGCTTGCGTCCGTGCCAGCGCAGATCGGACGACCCCTCGAAGGCCACGTCCCCCAAACCGACCCGCTCGAGGGCATCGGTCACGACGAGCTGGAACCGGCGCAGCTCGGTGTCGAGGTCGGCGGCGTACCCCTTCGGGAGCATGAACCCCCACATCATCGAGCACTCCCGCTGATAGAAGGCCGTGCCGCCCCCGTACCACTGGCGGCGGATCACGTCGATACCCAGCTCCTGGCAGCGGGCCAGGTCGAGGGTTGCATCGACGTCGTCGAACCAGCCCACGTTGAGGTGCGTCCGCCCCCACACGCTGGTCTGTGCGATGGGCTCACCCTGGGTCGCCACCGACCGCACCAGCACCGGCATGACCGACGCGTTCTCATACGGTCCCTGACGACCGAGATCGAGCCATCGCCACCGCTCACCCACGACTCGGCTCACCCACGACTCGGCCCTCTTGATGTGGTTCGCGTCCGGTCTGGCCGAGCGTAGCTGACACGCGCGTCAGGTTCTCCTACGCTTCCCCCGTGGTCGAGCGCGCCGAGCCGAACGAGACGAGAGCCGAGGCGTGCGACGGCATCCGGCGGACCGTGGCCCAGTACGGCCAGCTCTGTGACGACGGGCGGTTCGGAGAGTGGATCGAGTTGTTCACGGTCGAGGCCCGCTTCCACGTCATGGGTCGGACCCACGGCGGGCGCGGGGCCATCCGGGCGTTCATCGAGTCCGGTCAGGGTCCCGACCAACGGGGGCGGCACCTGGCGTCCGAGCCGGTGATCGACCTCGGTCCCGACGGCCGGTCGGCCCGGGCCTGGACCGACTACGTGTTCCTCGACAAGAAGCGGCTTGTCACCTCCGTCGGCCGCTACCACGACGAGTTCGCCCGTGACCACGACGGGCGTTGGCGGTTCGCTCTCCGTGAGATCGTGTTCCAGGACCAGAGCCCCGAGCTGACTCAGCCCCCGCCGGGATAGCCACCCCCGCCGTAGGCCGCGTCGAGCTCGTCGTAGTCGATCGGCCAGCCGAGCCGCGGCAGTGGTTCGTCCCGGAACACGATGGACTTCGGCTTCTTGTACGACGCGATGCGGCCCCGCACATGCTCGATCAGCTCGACCTCGGTCTGCTCGCCGGCGTCGATGCCGTCGGCCAGCACCACGACGGCCAGCACCGACTGGCCCCAGGTGGGGTCGGGGACACCGATGACGGCCGACTCCTTGACCGCGGCGTGGCTGTTGAGCGCACCCTCGACCTCGGCCGGGTAGATGTTCTCGGCCGCGGATTTGATGAGCCGACCCTTGGGCCCCACGAAGCTGAGCGACCCGTCGTCCTCCCGGCGCCCGAGGTCGCCGGTGTGATGGAAGCCGCCTGCCTGGCGCCGCGCCGTCTCGTCGGGCCGGTTGCGATAGCCGTTCATGATCTGCGGTCCGCGGGCCACGATCTCGCCGGTCTCGGCCGGGGGGACCTCGTGGCCGGCGGGGTCGACGATGCGGACCGAGACCATGGGCGACGGCCGACCCGAGTTGCCGGCGCACTCGCCACCCAACGCGTTGAACGTGAGCATGCCGGTGACCTCGGTCTGGCCGAAGCCGGCCGGTCGGGTTGCCCACGGCGAGTCGTCGACGGTGATCATGGCGTTCCACTCGGGCTTGCCCCGGAACGAGCGCAGGGGGGACAGGTCGAACCGGCCCTCCGCGTTGAGCTCGAGGATCTGGTCGATCGTCGGCGGCATCAGGAAGGCGCCGGTGCACCGCTCCGCCTCGATGACCCGGCACAGCTCCTCGGCGTCGACCCGGGGGGTGAAGACGTTGATGCCGGCGAACAGGTAGGTGGCCAGCGTCGTCATCAGGGTGGCGATGTGGAACATCGGCCCGCAGTTCAGGTAGGTGTAGCCGGCGTCGACGCGCTGGAGGTTGGCCATCACCAGCGACTGCACCAGCACCGCCTGCTGGCTGAGCAGCGCCCCGTTCGGGGTGCCGGTGAAGGCGGCGGTGTAGAGCATCAGCACGGCGGCGGCGGGGTCGACTTCGAGGGCCGGATCGTCGGGCGAGCCGCCGGCCAGGAACGACTGGTAGCTGTCGGGGTCGCCCTCCTCGGCGTCGTGGCGCAACCAGCGGCCCGGTGACCCGGCCTGGGCCCGAGCGGCCCGGACGGCGTCGCCGACCTCGGATTCCTGCCAGATGGTGACCGCCGCGCCGGCGTCGCCGATGACGAAGGCGAGCTCGTCGGCGCTCTGGCGCCAGTTGACGATGCCGCAGACCGCTCCGAGCTTGGCCGCGGCGGCCAGGCACTCGAGCACCCGGTGGCTGTTCTGCCCCATCCACAGCACGACGTCGCCGGGGCCGACCCCCTGGCCGGTGAGGGCGTTGGCCAGCCGGTTCACCCGGTCGTCGAACTGGGGCCAGGTGAGGCGGATCTCGCCGTCGATCACCGCCACCCGGTCCGGGTAGCCCCGACGGTGCTCCCTCGACACATCGGCCAGCGAGAAGGCGTGCAGCAGGTCCATCCGCCCATCCTGTCACGACGACCTGACGCCCGTGTCAGGCGCGACTGCTCAATCCGCCGGAGGTAACAACTCACGCTTGACCACCTTGCCGTTGGCGTTGCGGGGCAGCGCGTCGACGAACCAGATGGCGCGCGGCACCTTGTAGTCGGCGAGGCGCTCGGCGCAGAACTGACGGAGCTCGTCGGCGTCGAGCTGCCGCCCGGCGCGGGGCACGACGAAGGCGGCCACGTCCTCGCCCAACACGTCGTGAGGGATGGCGATCACCGCCGCCTCGAGGACCGCGTCGTGCTCGTAGAGCGCGTGCTCGACCTCGGTGGCGCTGATGTTGTTGCCCCCCCGGATCACGACGTCCTTGGCCCGGCCGATGATGTAGAGATAGCCGTCCTCGTCGACCCGACCCAGGTCGCCCGACCGCAGCCACGGCCCCGACCAGGTGCGGGCCGTCGCCTCCGGGTCGCGGTAGTACTCCCGATGGTGATCGCCCACGTTGATCAGCACCTCGCCGGTTTCCCCCGGCGCCAGAGCGTCCCCCGCCTCGTCGGCGATGCGTATCTCGGTGGGGGGCAGCGGAATGCCCACCGATCCCGGTCGGCGGTCGAGCTCGCCCGGCGGCAGGTAGGTGAACGCGGTGCCGGCTTCCGTCATCGAGTAGTTGTTCGTCACCATCGCCCCCGGCAGGAGCTCGGCCACGGCCCGGTGCAGAGTCGGCGGCAGGGGCGCCGATCCGATCGACACGAGGGTCAGGCTCGACAGGTCGGCGGCGGCGAGACGCTCGTCGGCCAGCAGCAGTTGCACCATGGCCGGCACCAGGAACGCACAGGTGGGCCGCTCGCGCTCGACGGCAACGATCCACGGACCCACCTCGAAACGGGGTAGGTAGAGGCCCAGCATGCCCATTTTCATGGGGTTGTAGACGAAGCTGATACCGGCGAAGGTCGACAGGGGCGAGCAGTGGATCCAGGCCTGGCCGGTCCACCGTGGCTCACCGTTGTCGATCATGTGGCTGTTGCGATGGCGGACCGCCACCCCCTTGGGCCGGCCGGTCGTGCCGGAGGTGTACATGATGTCGGCCAGGTCACCGTCATCGACCGTCACCTGGAAGGCCCCGCCGTCACCGGCTTGGAGCGGGTCCCACCGGTCGGGGTCGTCGGCCTCGATCACGAGCATGGGTCTCGGCGCTCGGGCCAGCGCCTCGGACACGACGGGTGCCAGCCGAGTCGAGGTGAACGCGGCCACCGGCTCGGCATCGGCCAGAATGACGGCGAGCTCGCGAGCGGTCAGCCGGACGTTCGTCGGCACCGCCACCGCGCCGGCCTTGTGGATGGCGGCGTAACTGATGAGCCACCGCTCGAGGTGCTCGTTGTCGAGGTGGATCACGACCCGGTCGCCGCGGTCGACGCCGGCCTCGACGAGGCCGCGGGCCAGTCGGTTCGAGGCCGACTCCCAGGCCCCGAACGTCAGCGAGGTGCCGGTCGCCAACTGGGTGTAGGCCGTCTGGCCACCCTGCACCGCGGCCGTCCATCGCAGCTGGTCGACCTGGAGGGGCAACGCCGGTCTCCCGAGCTACTCGCCGAAGCCGGTCACGGGCAGCCGGCTGCCACGCTCACCGAACAGCTGATCGCGGCCGGCCACGAGGTCGTCGATGGCCCACCGCCGGCCGGCGTTGTCGATGCACCCGACCCGGCTCCAGCCGTCCATGAGGTGGACCTTGTCGCCGGCGACGACGAGCACCTGCCCGTTCACCTCGGCCGCTGCGTCGGACGCCAGCCAGGCGACCACGGGCGCGATGTTGGCCGGATCCCACTCGTCGAAGGTGCCTTCGTCGGCCACGAGGTCGCCCAGCACCGACTCGGTCATGCGGGTGCGGGCCCGGGGCGAGACCGCGTTGACCGTCACTCCGTACTTCTCGAGCTCGCGGCCCAGCGAGACGGTGAGCGCGGCAATGCCGGCCTTGGCCGCCGCATAGTTCGCCTGCCCGGCGAGGCCGTACAGGCCCGACTCGCTCACGGTGTTGACGATCCGCCCGGTGACCGCTCCGTCTGTGGCCTTGGCCCGGTCACGCCAATGGGCGGCGGCGAAGTGGGCCGGCGCGAAATGCCCCTTGAGGTGGACCCGGATCACGTCGTCCCACTGCTCTTCACTCATCGAGAAGCTCATGGCGTCGCGGAGGATCCCGGCGTTGTTGACCAGCACGTCGAGGCGGCCGCCATGGTCGGTGACCGAGCGGATCACGGCCTCCGCTCCCGCCCAGGTCGACACGTCGTCGGAGCTGATGACCGCCGACCCGCCGGCGGCGACGATCTCCCCCACGACGAGGTTTGCCGCCTCGGCGTCGACGTCGTTGACGGTGACGAGCGCCCCCTCGGCGGCGAGCAGCAGGGCCTCCTGGCGACCGATGCCCCGGCCGGCCCCGGTCACGATGGCGGTCCTCCCGTCCAGCCGTCCCATGGCGGCGACTGTAGCTGACGTCCGTGTCAGGTATTCTCGGCTCACCCGTACCGCGTCGGGCGGGGGAGTCTCAATCGGGGGAGAGCCATGGGTGACGGACCGCGGGACGCAGTGGTGATCGGCGCCGTGCGGACGGCGATCGCCGACGCCTATCGGGGAGCACTGAGCGGTGTGTCGGTGCACGAGCTGGCCGGCACCGTGATCACCGAGGCGCTCACCCGCAGCGGGGTCGCCAACGACCAGGTCGACGACCTGGTGTTGGGTGAGGTGCTGCATGGCGGTGGCTGCATCGCCCGCCACGTGGCGGTCGAGCTGGGCCTGGGCGACGTGCCCGGCCTGGCCGTGCAGCGGCAGTGCGCCACGGGTATGTCGGCCCTGACGGTCGCCGCCGCCGAGATCATGGCCGGCATGAACCGGGTGAGCATCGCCGGTGGGGTGGCGCAGATGACCCAGGCCCCGGTCAGCTTCATGAAGTCGCCGTTCCCCTGGGCCGGTATGGATAAGTGGTTGTCCCCGTCGCACCCCGATCGGCCCGACGCGCCGAACATGAACATGATGGTGACGGTGGGCGAGAACACGGCCCGGGCGGTGGGCGTGTCCCGGGTCGAGATGGACGATTGGGCGCTCGGCTCGCACCGCAAGGCGGTTGCCGCCATCGACGAGGGCCGGTTCGCCGACGAGGTCGTGGCGGTCAAGGTGTCGAACGCCTCGGGCGCGGTGACCCTGTTCGAGGTCGACGAGCACCCCCGCCGCGACACGTCGGCCGAGCGGCTGGCCCGGTTGCGGGTGCTGTCGGGCGTCCCCGATGGAACGATCACCGCCGGCAACTCCTCACCGATCAACGATGCCGCCGCGGCGCTGGTCGTGGCCCGGCGGGACTGGGCCGAGGCCCAAGGGTCGCCGGTGTTGGCCACCGTGCGGTCGTGGGCGGCCGTGGGTGTCGATCCGGCCGACACCGGCCTGGCCCCGACTCGCGCCATCCCGGCCGCGCTGTCGCGGGCCGGTCTGTCGTTGGCCGATGTCGATCTGTTCGAGATCAACGAGGCCTTCGCCTCGATGACCGTGGCCACGATCCGGGTGCTCGGCCTCGATCCCGACCGGGTGAATGTGAACGGCGGCGCGGTGGCGCTCGGTCACCCGGTCGCGTGCTCGGGGGCCCGCATCGTGGTTTCCCTCATCCACGAGCTGCGGCGCCGGGGTGGGGGCATCGGGGTCGCCGCGCTGTGCGCCGGTGGCGGCATGGGGATGGCGACCGTGGTCCAGGTCCCCTAGTGCCCGTTTCCGTTCTGCTCTCGGTCGAACCACTGCCACTGCCATGGCGTGATCGTCTCGAACGGGCCGGCATACACGGGTGCCGATTCGTCGCCTTCGAGCCAAGGGGCGAGCAGTGGGCGCACGGCGGCGGCCACTTCGAGCGGATCGGCGTCGAGGAAGCAGACCGTGATGCGGTGGTCGCCGGGTCGCCAGTGCTCGGCTGCTCCGGTCGGTCGGGCGGCGAAGGACCACACGCCGGCGACCCCGTCGCAGGCCAGCAACTGCTCGGTGCGGGCGTCGGAGGCGGAGGCGTCGTCCGGTCGAGCCGGCCGGTCGATGATCACGTACAGCCCTCGGTTGGGTCGATAGGGCACGGCCTCGGCCGAGATCCGCACCCGCGACGCCGCCTGAACGTCCACCAGCTCGAACGGGCCCGACAGGTGCGAGCGGCGGTGCTGGTGGAAGCGGTCCTCCTGGCGCAGACGCCGGGCCAGAGCGACGAACTGCGACAGCGTGCGGTCGAGCGGCTCGGCCATCAGGTACAGCGTCAGGTAGTGGATCGGGTCGAGCTCCGTCGAAATCGCCGCTCGAGCCGACCGACAGGCGGGAGTGCACACCCACCGCTGGCCGAAGACCACGCCGTCGAGCGGGAGCTGCTCGGGCAGATGGTCGAGCTGGTGCCACTCGTTGTACCGGTGATGCTCGGTTGGATCGGTGATTTCGGTCAGAGAGAAGAACCCGGCAGCCACCTTTCCCATCGGGCCATCTTGGCCCGGGTGGCGGGGACCTGCCCCGACGCGCAGGAGGAGATGCACATGCGCCTGGGCATGATCACGCCCGTCGTGAACCTGAACCCCCGCTTCGATCCGCCCGATTGGGAGGTCGACGGCAGCATCCACGACATCGTCGTGGTGGCCCGGGCCGGCGAGCGCCTCGGCTACAGCTGGCTGGGCTGCCCCGAGCACGTCGCCATCCCCGAGCCGGTCGCCGCCGTCCGCGGCGCGCGCTACTGGGACCCGGTCGTCACCCTGAGCTTTGTGGCCGCCTGCACCCGGATGATCCGGCTGCTCCCCCACGTCACCGTGCTCGGCTACCACCACCCGCTCGAGATCGTGAAGCAGTACGGCACCCTCGACGTGGCCAGCGGGGGGCGGGTGATCCTCGGGGTCGGCGTCGGATCGCTCCGGGAGGAGTTCGCCCTGCTCGGCCGGCCCTTCGACGACCGGGGGGTCCGGGCCGACGATGCCCTGCGTGCCATCCGGGCCTCGTTCAGCCGCCGGGCACCCACCTACGCCGGGACGCACTACCGGTTCGGGGGTGTGGTGGTCGAGCCGAGCGGGCTGCAGGAGCACCTGCCGATCTGGGTGGGCGGACGGACCCGGCGCTCGCTCAGGCGGGCACTCGAGCTGGGTGACGGGTGGATGCCGTTCGGCCTCGACCTCGACCACCTGGGGTCCATCCTCGGCGACGCGGGCATCATCGACCCCATGGGTGACCGGCGCCTGCCGTTCGAGGTCGTGCTGGCTCCCGAGCCGCCGCTCGACCCGCTCGGCGACCCGACCGGCACGGCCCAGGTGGTGGAGGCGTACGCCGAGCTGGGAGCCACCGGGCTGGCTGTGCGCTTCCGTCACCAGTCGCGACAGCACTACATCGAACAGTTGGAGGCGATGGTTGACGTCGTGGGCCACGGGGTGGGCCTGGAGCGACCTGATGACCCGGCCGAAGGCGCGCCATGACCGTCGACGCCGCCGCCGGCGACCGCATCGACGCGGCCATGAGCGGGTGGATCGAGGCCCAGCGCGATGCGGTCGCCACGATGCGCGACGCGACCGGGGTGCCCCGCACCGACACCGACCTGGCCGAGGGCTACCGGTGGGTGACCCGGCTGGCGGCGCTGGCCCAGGACTGGTTCGTCGAGAAGTCCGATCCGCTGCATCCCCAGCTCTTCCAGTTGCAGGACGAGTACCGCAAGCTCCTGGTCGACAACCCCGACGTGCGTTATCTCTTCGCCGTGCTCGACGACCAACGCACCTACCGGCTGACCGGCACGCGGGGTGAGGCCGCCTATGTGGGCCTCACCTTCGGCACCCCGATCGGCAAGGGCGCCGTCGGCGGGCGGACCGGCACCCTGACGCAGGTGCACCTCGACGAGTTCGACCTCGGTCCGGGCGGCGAGGTCGATCTGCTGTTCGTCCCGGCCGCTGCCCCGGGAGACCCGCCGGAGGACAGGCCGGAGGACACGCCGCCGGCCAACGTCATCGAGTTGGTGGCCGGTACCGGTCAGGTGGCGGTCCGTGAGACGTTCTTCGATCGCCGCCACGACGCCCAGGCCGAGCTCCGTCTCGAACTCGTCGGCGAGGTGCCGCCACCGATCCTGCACCCTGACGAGCTGGCCGCAAGGCTCGACTTCGCGGCTCTGTTCCTGCAGTTCGTGGCGGCGACGGCGGTGAACATGTGGGCCGACACGGCGAACAACATCAACTCGTTCGGCGGCACCGCCGGGGCGGCGCACGTCGAGGCCCAGGACGACGAAGTGCGCTCGCATAGCGACGCCGACATGACCTACCACGGCGGTCGGTGGGTGCTCGGTGACGGCGAGGCGCTGGTCGTCACGGTGCACGAGCCGGTGGACGAGTTCCTGTATTGGGGCCTCACCATCGCCAGCCCGTGGATGGAGAGCTACGACTACCGGTATACAACGACGAGCCTGAATAATCGCCGGGCCGAGCGATCGGCCGCCGGTGACTGGCACTTGATCATCGCCCCGACCGATCCCGGTGTGCCCAACTGGCTCGACACCGGTGGGCGCCGCGAGGGCTACATGATCGTGCGCTGGGTCCTGGCCGACGGTCCCCCCCACCCGACGTGCGAGATCGTCCCCATCGCCGAGCTCGTCGTCCGTGCCCGCTGATCCGCTTGGACGGAGCCGCCCGGAGTTCTAAACCTCGGACTCGATGCCGAAGCGAGCCTGGTAGCCGGCCACCAACGCCCGGTGCTCGATCACGTCGAGCCCGGTGTCTTCGAAGTGGTAGTCGTGAGTCACGCCCCGGTGGGTGTGACGGGACGCGACATAGGCGTCGAGGCGAGCCCGGAACGCGTCGCTCATGTCGAGCCCCCACGACGCGTACAGCCCTTCGACCACCCCGACCGGGTTGGCCATGAGGTCGGCGTAGCGCACGTCGGCGATCTGGTCGTCGGGCAGGATGCCGGCATCGCGCTCGGCCGTCACCGCATCCATCTGGAGCTCGAGCCCCATGCACAGGAACTGCACGAGCACCTGGTGGTCGACGTGGTCGGAGTGCATCCAGTGCAGGGTCGCCATCATGTCGGCCAGCGAGCCGACCACCCGAAGCGGGTCGCGGTGGGTGATGACGACCCGGGCATCGGGATAGGTGGCGAAGACCAACGGCAGCGACGACAGGTGCGATGGCGCTTTGAGCACCCAGCGGTCGGTGGGGGCGGCCCACTGGAGGGTCTGCAACATCTGGCGATGCCAGTCGTAGGTGGGGGTCTGGTCGATGCCGCTGCGCCAGATGGTGTAGCTCGGCACGTTGTAGAGCCCGGTGAACTGATCGCTGGAGAACTGGTGGGCGAAGGCGAAGATGCACTCGGTCGGCCAGAACCCACGGTTCTCGTGCATGGCGGTGAAAGCCGGGACCATCTCGTCCATGACGGTGATCTCCTCGTCGGCCAGCACCGCCCGGGGGTCGAGCTCTGGGGCCTCGTCGGTCGGCGTTCCCGTCCCCCACGCCCCAGGGGGTGGCACCGTGTGCAGCAACTCCCACAGCAGCGGGGCCCGGTTGGCCGGATCGCAGGCCAACAGCTCGTGCAGGAAGGTCGTGCCCGATCGGCTCAGCCCGGTCACGACGATGGGCCCCTGCACCACTTGATCGTGGATGGACGGTTCGCGGTGCCACAGGTCGACGAGCCGGAGGCGGTTCTCGAACACGAGCTGCAGCTCAGCCCGGGCCCGGAGGCGCCCGGCCAGGTGCAGGGCGGCCTCATCGTCGAGTGCCGCGCACAACCGCTCGAGCGGCTCACGGAACCACTCGTTGCCGGTGTCGGTCAGGCCAGTGGCGGCCTGCGCTCCGGCGATGATGTCGGCGGCCCGGAGCGACACGATCGACCGGCCGTCGTCGCCCAGGCCCCGCCCCACCGCGGCGAGCTTGTTGACCCACGGGGCGCGGGGAGGTGGTTGCCAGGCCACGGGCAGGGTCATCGATCGACGCCGTGCTAGGCGTCGATCACCCTCTTGAGCTTGTAGCCCGACCGAGGCAGCGTCTCGCGATCGAGGATCTCGACTGCCGCGTCGATGCCGAGGCCATCGAGCACGGCGGCCCGCACCCTGCCCGCCAGCTCGTCACGGCGGACATCGTCAAGGACGCCGACGTCGGCGCCGACCTCAGCCCGCACCACCAGGGGGTCGGCCGAACCGTGCGGGTTCACCAACACGAACTCGAGGGTCGGGGTGCACAGCTCGGCCACGGAGGCCACGGCCCGCTCGAGATCGGACACCTGGAAGTGCACGGCCTGGCAACTGAGCAGGTCCTTGAAGCGCCCGCCCCAGAAGCCGACCCGGCCGGTCTCGCCGAGCGGGCAGCCGGCCGCCTCGATCATGGCCGCCTCCTCGAGGTCATAGCGCAGGAGCCCGTTGTCGCGATCGAGGGTGGTCACGACCAGGTTGCCCCACTGGCCGTCGGCCACGTCGGCCCCGGTGGCCGGGTCGATGGCCTGGATGACGGCCCAGTCCTCGTGCAAGTGGGCACCGGCGCAGGTCCGGTCGGGTCCACCGATGTAGGCGTAGCACTCGAACCCGGCCGTCATCAGCGGCAGCAGGCCTCGGCCGAACCCGCCCATCGAGAAGTTGGGGAAGCCGCAGTCATCGTGCAGGTCGATTTCGAGCTTGGCCGCCACCTCCTGGAACCGGTGCTGGCTGAGGGCGACCATCTGGACGTCGGGGTGGATGCGTTGCCAGGTGCGGATGCCCTGCTCGGCGATCTCGTCGGTGTCGGGTGGGGCCACCCACATGTTCATCATGCCGAAGTACTCGAGCGAGCCCGACAGCATCGGGCCCCCGCCGTAGAGATACGCGGGGTGGCAGTGGGTGACGACCTGGCCGGGCCGCCAGCCGTTGCGCCACCAGTTGCGCGCGGCTGACTCGTACTCCAGCCAGAGGTCGTGACGGGTGAGCATGGTCATGGTCGGCGTGCCGGTGGTCCCGGTCGACTGGCCGATCCGGATGCAGGCCGACAGCGGCGTGAAGCGGTAGTCGCCGAGGGGCGGGTGCGCCGCCTCGCTGTCGCGCAGGTCCTGCTTGCGGGTGAGGGGGATGCGGTTGATGTCGTCGAGCTTGGCGATGTCGGCGGCCGAGGCGATGCCCGCCTCGTCGAGCTTGCGGCGGAACAACCCGGCGTCGCCGTCGAGCACCTTGGCGACCAGCTCGCGCAGCCGGGTCAACTGCAGGTCGCGCCGCTGCTCGTCGTCCATGGTCTGGGCCTCGGGGTCCCAGTGCTCCTGATCGGTCGGACGAGTGGGAGGTCCGAGGACCTCGGGCCCGTAGCTCGGCATCGGTGTCCCCCTGCGGACGGCGTTGGGTCGGTCCGCACGATACATTCCAAACCTGACGCCGGTGTCAGGACTGAGTCAGGACTGAGTCGAGGGGACGTCGGCGGGGGGAGCCAATGGCACTCGAGGTGACAGTCGGCATCGACATTGGCACGACCTCGGTCAAGGCGATGGCGGTCGACGGAGACGGCCGGGTGGTCTCGCGCAGCCGGGTCGCGCACGAGTTGCTCGCCTCCCACGCTGGGGAGTTGGCCCATAACGCCGATGTCGCTTGGCACGACGGGGTGCTCGAGGCCATGACCCAGTTGCGGTCAGGGGGTCCCGACCTCGACATC
>DHIQ01000063.1:0-15458 GCA_002403895.1 Candidatus Neomicrothrix sp. UBA4742 | reverse complement strand
CGACCTCGACATCAGGGCCGTGAACGTCGCCGCCATGGTGCCCTCGTTGTGCGCCGTCGACCAGGCCGGACGGCCGATCTCGCCGGGTCTGCTCTACGGCGACGCCCGCGGAGCCGGGGGCGAGAGCACCACCGGGCCCGCGCCGGGCGAGATGGTCCGCTTCCTCGAATGGCTGGTCCGCCACTACCCCGACGCCGCCGGCTATTGGCCGGCCCAGGCGGTGGCCAACGCCGCGTTGAGCGGCGTCGGGGCGATCGACACCACGGTGGCCTACACGACCCTGCCGCTGTTCGACTTCCACGGCTGGGACCGCGAGGTCGCCCGGGGCGCCGGTCTCGACGACGTCACCCGGCTGCCGCGGATCGTGGCGGGGAGCGAGGCGGTGGGTACGGTCGACGCCACCGGTGGAGCGTTGTTGGGCGGGGGAACGATCGACGCGCTGGGCGAGCAGCTGGTGGCTGGTGCCGACGACGACGGCGACGTGCTCGTGATCCTCGGCTCGACCCTCATCGTGTGGGCTGTCATCCCCGAGTGGCGAGAGGTCGCCGGGCTATGGACGGTGCCGCACACCACGCCGGGCAAGGTGTTGGTTGGCGGCCCGTCCAACGCCGGGGGCCTGTTCGTGAACTGGGTGGCCCGGGCTCTGGGCACCGATCCGTGGGCGGGGAGCGTGGCGCCCGACGATCCGGCGCGGGTGCCGGTGTGGCAGCCGTACCTGCGGGGCGAGCGGGTGCCGTTCCACGACCCCGATCGGCGGGCCTCGTTGCACGACCTCGACATCGGTCTCGGCCCGGATGCGATCACCCGCGCCGCCCACGAGGCCTCCGCCTTCGCGGTCCGCCATATGCTCGACCTGGCCCAGATCGACCCGTCGCGGATCGTCGCCACCGGTGGTGGGGTGCGCGACGCTTCGTGGGCGCAGGCCCTGGCCGACGGTACGGGCCTGTCGGTTGACATCGTGGCCGTGCCCGAAGGTGGGGCCCTTGGTGCCGCCTGGCTGGCCCGCCAGACCGCCGGGCTCGAGCCGGCCGGGGCTGCCGCCGACCGTTGGGTGCACCGCGACCGTCGGATCGAGCCCGATCCGCGGTGGGAGTCGGCCGTCGCCGGGCGCTACGCCCGCTATCGGGAGCTGGCCGGGTGAGCGCCCGCGATCCGGGGCTGCTGGCCGACCCGGGCCGAGTGGAGACCCGGTTCACGGTCATCTCGGTCGACGATCACGTGGTCGAGCCCCGGCACCTGTTCGAGGGACGGATGCCGGCCGTACTGGCTGATCGTGCCCCGTTCGTGAGGACCACGTCGAAGGGCAACGAGATCTGGGTGTTCGACGGCCAGGCCTATCCTCAGGTGGGGCTCAACGCCGTGGTGGGGCGGTCGAGGGACGAATCACCGATGGAGCCGGTGCGGTTCGATCAGATGCGGCGCGGGTGTTGGGATCCGTCCGCCCGGGTGGCCGACATGGACCTGGCCGGCATCTGGGCCTCGGTGAGTTTCCCCAGCCAGATCACCGGCTTCTGTGGCGCGATCTACTCAGGGTGCTCCGACCCCGAGCTCGGCCTGGCCTGCGTGCGGGCGTGGAACGACTGGATCTTCGAGGAGTGGTGCACGCCCCACCCGGAGCGCTTCGTGCCCCTGGGCATCACCTACCTGGCCGACGCTGACGCCGCCGCCGGGGAGATCCGGCGCAATGCCGAGCGCGGCTTCGTGGCCGTCAGCCTGCCCGAGCAACCCCACCGGCTCGGGTACCCGTCGCTGCACTCGGGGTGGTGGGATCCGGTGCTGGCCGCGTGCGTCGAGACAGGCACCGTCGTGTGCCTCCACGTCGGTAGTTCGGGGATGATGGACCTCGCCGCCGATGGCCCCTTGGTCGAGGTGGCGGCCACCCTGTTCTCGTCGCTGTCGCTCACCGCCTGCATCGACTGGCTCTGGTCGGGCGTCGCGTTGCGGTTCGCCGACCTGCGCATCGCCATGAGCGAAGGCGGCATCGGCTGGGTGCCGATGCTGGCCGACCGGCTCGACTACATCCATGACTGGTCCGGGCACGGCCGCCAGGCCTGGCCATCGTCGGAGCTGACCCCCACCGACGTGCTGCTGCGTAACTTCTGGTTCTGCTCGCTCGACGATCCGTCCATCTGGCCGATCCGCGACCGCATCGGCGTCGACCACATCATGATCGAGGTCGACTACCCCCATGCCGACTCGACGTGGCCTGACACCCAGGGGTTCCTGGCCCAGCGGTTGGCGGGCCTGCCCGTCGACGACCAGCGGCGGGTCTGCCACGCCAACGCCGCCGCCCTGTTTCGCCATCCCCTCCCACCCCTGTGCCTGCCGACCTCCGGCCCCACAGGCACCGAGCGATAGGAGCCACTCATGCGCATCGCCATCGATCGTGAGCGTTGCATCGGATCGGGGAACTGCTCGTTCTACGCGCCGGCCACCTTCGACCTCGACGACGACTTGAAAGCGGTCGTGATCGACCCCGGCGGGGACACCGACGAGGATGTCACCGCGGCGGCCGACGGGTGCCCGGTGAAGGCCATAACGCTGCAGGCCGACGAGGTGGGCTGATGGGTATCGGCCTGCTCGACGACCACACCGAGTTGGCGGCGACGGTGCAGCGCTGGGTCGCGGCGCGGGACCTGTCGGGTGCGGCCCGCCGGATGCTCGAGGCCGAGGTCGACCGGTTGCCACCGTTCTGGGGAGAGCTGGCGGAGCTGGGCTGGCTGGGTTTGGCGGTGTCGCCCGAGCACGGCGGCCAGGGCTACGGGCTGGCAGAGCTGGTGGTGGTGCTCGAGGAGCTGGGTCGGGTCTGCGCGCCGGGTCCGATTCTGTCCACGGTGATCGCGGCGGCGGCGATCGACCGCTGGGGGCGCAATCCCGAGCTGGCCCGCGCCCTCGCCGCCGGGGGAGCGGCTGGCGGGTTCGCCGCCGAGGCCGATCTGGAGGTCACCGACAGCGGCGCCGGTCGCCGGGTGGCGGGCGTGGCCCGTGCGGTGTGGGGCGGGGCGGTGGCCGACCGTTTCCTGTTACCAGTGGTCGTCGGGGATGGGCACGACGGCCAGCTGGTTGGGGACGTGGCCTGGTGCATCGCCGATCGCGCTGATGTCGAGGTGCGCGAGCTGCCCGGCTTCGATGCCACCAGCCGGCTGGCCGAGGTTCGCCTCGACGGGGTGGTGGTCGACGCCGACCGCTGGCTGGCCCCGGCGGGGGCCGCCGATCCCGTGCGCTTGGCCGAGGTGCTGTGCGGGGCGATGGCCGTCGGGCTGGCCGACTGGTGCGTGACCACCGCGGCCGAGTACGCCCAGGTCCGGGTGCAGTTCGGGCGGCCGATCGGCCAGTTCCAGGCGGTGAAGCACCGGTGCGCCGACATGCTCGTCGCCCTCGAGGCGGCCCGGGCCGCGGTGTGGGACGCAGCCCGAGTTTTCGACGACGCCGACGAGCCGGGGCGGGCACTCGCCCAGGCCGCGGCTGCCGCCCTCGCCCCCGAGGCCGGCTTCCGCTGCGCCAAGGACTGCATCCAGGTACTCGGCGGGATCGGCTACACGTGGGAGCACGATGCCCACCTCTACCTCAAGCGGGCCACCGCCCTGCGCTGCCTGCTGCCCGACCCGGCCGCGGCTCGGGCCCGGGTCGCTGTCGCCGTGGCTCAGGGGCAGCGACGCACGATGTCAATCGAGCTTCCGGCCGAAGCCGAACCGGCTCGGGCCCGCACCCGGGCCCTGGTCGACGAGCTCGCCCGGCACGACAAGTCGCAGTGGCGGGCAATGCTGGCCGATGCCGGCTACCTCGTCCCCCATTGGCCGCGCCCCTGGGGCCTCGATGCCACGCCGGTGGAGCAGCTCGCCATCGATGCCGAGCTGGCCGCGGCCCGGGTGCGCCGCGACCATCTCCAGGTGGCCGCATGGGTGCTGCCGACCATCATCGGCCATGGCACGGCGGAGCAGCGGGAGCGCTTCGTCGGGCCGTCGCTGCGGGGCGAGCTGACCTGGTGCCAGATGTTCTCGGAGCCGGGGGCGGGGAGCGATCTGGCGTCGCTGACCACGATGGCCAACCGGGTCGAGGGCGGCTGGTCGATCACCGGCGAGAAGGTGTGGACCACGATGGCCCAGCTAGCGGACTGGGCGATCTGTCTGGCCCGCACCGACCCGGAGGCGCCCCGCCACGAGGGGATCGGGTGCTTCCTGGTCGACATGGCCACGCCCGGCATCGAGGTGCGGCCGCTGCGCGAGCTCACCGGCGTGGCGATGTTCAACGAGATCTCGCTGGTCGACGTGTTCGTGCCCGACGACTGCCTGGTCGGTGGGGCCCAAGAGGGGTGGGCGTGCGCCCGGACGACCCTCGCCAACGAGCGGGTCTCGATGGCGTCGGGCTCGTCGTTCGGGCCCGGGGTGGCGGCACTGTTCGAGCTGGCGGGCTCGCGGGGACTGCTCGATGACGCCATCGTCGGGGACCGGCTGGGCGGGTTGGTCATCGACGCCCACGCCATCGCCATGCTGGGGCTGCGCACCACCCTGCGGGCCCTGGGCGGCGGTCAGCCGGGCCCGGAGGCCAGCGTGCGCAAGCTCCTCGGGGTCGAGCACGAGCAGGCCGTGCAGGAGGCGGGGCTCGCCCTGCTCGGCGCCGACGCGGTCACGGGCGAGGGCGCCGGCGCCATCTGGGCCGGTGGGTTCCTCGGCAATCGGGCGCTGTCCATCGCCGGCGGGACCAGCGAGATCCAGCGCAATGTGATCGCCGAGCGGCTCCTCGGCCTGCCCAAGGACCCGTAGCCCGTACCGCGTCAGCGAAGACGACCTACCCAAACGGAAAAGGCTGCGAGCCCGATCTGCGCCTCCACCAGGCTCGGGCATGGAGACTGTAAGGATGTCCGGATGCAGGAAGTCGAGGTCAAGGCGCTACCGCTAGAGCGGCTTTCGAGCATCCTGACACCCGAACGCGCCCGCCGCTTGTCGGATTCCGCGGTGCGAGCGAAGGCGACTTTCGGGGACCGCACGATCTGGCATGTCAACGCGACGGCCCATGGTGGCGGCGTCGCCGAGATGCTCCAGACGCTGCTCGCGTACGGGCGCGGTGCGCAGATCGAGAACCGGTGGCTCGTGCTGAACGGCGAGCCGGAGTTCTTCGCCATCACGAAGCGCCTGCACAACCTCTTGCACGGCGACCCGGGCGACGGCGGTCCCCTCGGCGAGGTCGAGCACGCCTGCTACGAACGGGTCCTCGGCATCAATCTCGCCGAGATGCTCACCCAGATCGGCGCGCGCGACATCGTGCTACTCCACGACCCCCAGACCGCGGGCATGGTCGACGGCCTCCGTGCGACCGGCGTCCGCGTCGTGTGGCGCTGTCACGTCGGGCGCGACACCCGCAACGACGCGACCGACGAGGCGTGGGCGTTCCTCAGGTCCTACATCGAACGCGCCGACGCTTTCGTGTTCTCACGGGCGGAATACGTGCCGGATTGGGTGGACCGGGAGCGACTCGTCGTAATCCCGCCGTCGATCGATCCGTTCTCGGCCAAGAACCGCGAGCTGGATCCGGGAACGGTTACCGCGGTCCTCGCCACCGTGGGCCTGGTCGCCGGCGTGGATCCGGAGGGTCCCGTCCGCTTCGAACGCCGCGACGGCTCCCAGGGCACCGTCCGGCACCATACGAACCTCATCGCCGATGGTCCGCCGCCGCCGCACGACACGCGGCTCATCGTGCAGGTGAGCCGGTGGGACCGGCTCAAAGACATGGCCGGCGTCCTCGAGGGGTTCGTCAGAATGGCCGCAACCGGTCCCGACGACGCCCACCTCATGCTCGCCGGGCCGGACGTGTCCGGAGTGACCGACGACCCGGAGGGCGCCGAGGTGTTGGCCGAGTGCCGCGCCCGCTGGCGGGCCGTGCCCGAGTCCATCCGCGGGCGCGTCCACCTTGCTTCCATCCCGATGGATGACGTCGACGAGAACGCCATCATCATCAACGCGTTGCAGCGCCACGCCTACCTGGTCGTGCAAAAGAGCATTGTCGAAGGGTTCGGGCTGACCGTCACCGAAGCGATGTGGAAGGCGAAGCCGATGATCGCCAGTCGCGTCGGCGGGATCCAGGACCAGATCGTCAACGAGCGCGACGGTCTACTGATCGCCGATCCCTTCGACCTCGATGCCCTCGCCGCGGCGATGGCCCGCCTCTTGGACGACCGCGAGCTCGCCGAGCGACTCGGGGTAGCCGGGCGCGCGCGTGTGCTTGCTCAGTTCCTCGGTGACCGGCACCTCGCCCAGTACGTCGCCCTCTTCGAGAGCCTCAGCGCCTGACGGACCGCGCCCGACCTACCCTTGACACGGCACGGTTGCTAGTCGGTGGTGAGTGTCCTCAGTACCAGCGTTGGGCGGCGGTGCCGTTGCAGTCCCAGATTTGGAGCTGGGTGAAGTTCGTGATGTTCGAACCCGGGTCGTCGAGGCATTTGCCGAGGCCGCGGATGGTGTGGTCGGTCGGGTTGATCGTCCACTTCTGGGCATCGGTGTTGTTGCACTCGTAGAGCTGAACCTTGGTGCCGTTGCCGGTATTGGAACCGCTGATGTCGAGGCACTTGCCGAGCGCGGTGATCACCGTCGATCCGCTGGCATTGCGGGTCCAGATCTGCGCGCTGCCGTAGTTGCAGTCATAGATCTGCACCGGCGTCCCGTTGGAGGTGTTTGCGTACTTCACGTCGACGCACTTGGCCGAGCTGATGCCCGACTTGAGCACCGCGGGCACCGTGCCGAGGCCGCTGCTTGCCCGGTTCACCACCGCCCAGGCGTGCATGTAGTTCGGGTGAATGAATCCGGTGTGGGACACGTTGGCAAACACGACCTTGTGGTCGGTGGGGATACTCATGTAGATCGCTGAGTTCCACGGCACCACGTCATCGTTGTAGGAGCCGAACGCGGACCACGTCGTGCCCGCGCTTCCCTGCGGATTCCCGTTCTGGTTCAACCAGTTGAGATCCGTCGAACCCGGAGCGAGGGACGAGCACTGACCCCACAGGCAGGCGTTCGAATACCACGCGGCGCCGTTGTGGGGGGCACCGAGGGTAACGGCGTCGGACACATTTACCGGAGCGGAGAATCCGGCCTCGCCCTTCTGCGCCCCGTAGACCGCGCCGCGAACGATGAGCCCGCCCATCGAGTAGCCCACCAGATCGACCGCGATGCCGTTGCGCGTGTAGGTGTTGTACACGTACGACGAGAGCGCCTTGGCGATGCTTTTCCACGAATCCCGATCGCCGTAGGTGCCGTAGGAGTGCAGGTTGACGTTGCAGTTGTAGTCCCCCGAGTAGTAGCCGACCTTTACCATCGAGCCGGTGAAACCCCCTGAGCGCATCTGGCTGATCATCGAATCGAAATCGCCACCACAATCCGTCGACGTCGATGTCGGGTTGTAACCATGTACGAGCAGCACCGTGACCGACTTCGACGGAGTGGCTTCCGCCGATGGCGCGCCGCCCCAGACACCGACCGCCGCGGCGACCAGCACCAGCGCGGCGACCAACCGCATCGTTCGTCCTGGCGTGCGGCCCGTGACCTGCGAAGTCCTGCCGTCCATAGCTTCCCCCCGGAAGAGCCTCTGATTCCAGCACGGCCGGAACCCTGAAAGATGTGACTGAAGTCATACTCGGGCACGAGCCCTGACATGTCGATGGGCGCCCGCCACGGATCTCCCGACTGTCGTTGTGCACGTGCCCAACCCGTTCGCTTCCGCGACCTCGAGATCGTAATCCCTCAGGGCGAAATGGTCAGCGGGTAACGATGGTGACGCTGGCGTTGGCGCCTCGGCCGATCGTGTGGGCCAGTCCCACCCGGGCCCCCGGCACCTGGCGCTCACCCGCCTGATCCCGCAGCTGGCGGACGAGCTCGACCACCTGACCGAGGGCCGAGGCGCCGAGCGGCTCACCCTTCGAGAGCAGCCCACCCGACCGGTTGATCGCCGGCCCGGCCCGGCCGGCCCCGCGGGCCTCGGCGTCCAGGAGCGCGGGCTGGTCGCCCGCGGCGCAGAGCCCCAGCTCGGTCCACGAAAGGAGCTCGCGCGCCGCGTCGGTGTCCTGGCACTCGACGACGTCGAGGTCGGCGGGCCCGATGGCGGCGGCCTCATAGGCGTCGGCCGCGGCCAGGGCGGTGGGCGGCGTGATGTCAGCGTCATCGATGCCGGCGAGAGGGGTCGACTCGTCGAGCACACTGCCCGGCAGGTGGCTGCGCAGAGCGGCGGCGGCCAGCTGTACCCCGTGGTCGGATCGGCGGAGCACCATGGCGGCGGCGCCCTCGTTCGGCGAGCACAGCATCCACAGGTGCAACGGCGCGCTCACCACCCGAGAGGCCAGCACTTGCTCGGCGGTGACCTCCGAGCGGAACATGGCATCGGGGTTCATCGCCCCCCACCGCCGGTTCTTCACCACCAGGGCGGCGAGGTCGTCGGCGGTGAGGCCGTGCTCGCGCAGCAGCCGTTGGGCTCGCAGGGCGAAGTAGGCGGGCGTGGCCGCCAGGCCGGCTTGCTCGCGCCACGGCTCGAAGAACGACGAGCGGATGATGCCCTTGGGCATCTTCTCGACCCCCACCACGAGCACGGCGTCGTGCTGGCCCGAGCGTAGGGACGTGGCGGCCAGGGCCAGCGCCGCCCCCCCGGACGCGCACCCGGCCTCGACGTCGACGATGGGCATCCCGGTCAGTGCCAGCGTGCCGAGTACCCGGTGGCCGGCGGCCACGCCTCCGTACGCGGTGGCGCAGAAGGCGGCGCCGATCCGGCGGCGGGTCTCGTCAGGGCTCCATCCGACATCGGCCAGGGCGTCGCGCACCGCCGACCCCCCGAGCTCGGTGGCCGTCGTCTCGCCGAAGCGGCCGAACGGGTGGAGCCCCACCCCGGCGATCTCGACGCCGCCGGTCACTCGGGCTCGTCCGGTTCGAAGGCCCACACGGTGAGCCCGCCGGGGAGATCGTCGACCACCAGTCGCATGGGCTGCCCGAAGACGAGTGCGTCGACCTCGGCCACCGTCAGGCGGGTGACGAGCCGCAGCCCGATGGCGGTGAGTTCCACGATGCCGAAGCCGTAGGGCACCGGGCCCTCGTAGCCCGGGGGGGCGGTGGTGACCGCCGTCCAAGCCCAGAGGGTCCCCTGACGGGGGAGCACGACGACCTCGACGTCGTCGGCTCCGGTGTAGGGGCACAGGGTGGCGGGAGGGAAGTGGGCCCGGCCGCTGCTGGCCGACCAGCCGCCCAGCAGGGTTGCCGCGCCGTCATCGGCGACGCCCAACCAGGCCCCGGGCCCCGTCGCGTGCACGATCTCATCGGCCATCAGGCATCTCACCGTCCATCAGTGTCAGATCCGTCGGCCGGTGTCGGCCCAGGCCGGGTCGCGTAGCAGGCGCTTGAGCACCTTGCCGTTGGGATCGCGGGGCAGGGTGTCGACCAGGTCGATGCGCACCGGGCAGGTGTAGGAGTCGAGCCGCTCACGGCACCACGCGGTGAGCGCCTCGGCAGTGACGGCCGAGCGGACCTCGACCACGCCGACCGGTACCTCACCATCCCGTTCGTCGGGCGCGCCGAACACCGCGCAGTCGACCACCGCGGGATGGGTGTGCAGTACCTCCTCGACGACTCGCGGGTAGATGTTCACGCCGCCACGGATGATCAGGTCGCTGAGCCGGTCGGTCAGGAAGAGGTAGCCGGCGTCGTCGAGGCGGCCGACGTCGCCGACGGTGAACGCGTCGTCGAGCCAGGTGGCGGCCGTCTTGGCCGGATCGTTGTGATACTCGAAGCGGCCGTAGGCCGGCCGGACGTAGACGAGGCCTTCCTCGCCCACGGCCACCGGATCGAGGTTGTCGGGGTCCAGGATCCGGATATCGACCCCGGGCCAGGGCCGGCCCACCGTCCCCGGGCGTTCGAGCCACTCGGCGGCCGACACTCGGGTGGCGCCCCCCTCACTCATGCCGTACAGCTCCCAAACCTCGGCGTCGGGCAGTGCCGCGATGATGCGCCGCTTCACCCCGAGCGGGCAGGGCGCGCCGGCGTGGATGACGTGGCGCAGGCTCGACAGGTCGTAGCGCCCGAGTTCGTCGTCGGGGACCTCGAGGATGCGGATGAAATGGGCCGGCGTGAGGAACGTCGTGGTGACGCGGTGCGCCTCGACCAGCCGCAGGAACTCGCGGGCGTCCCACGAACCCATCAACACCACCGTGCCGCCGACGAAGAGCGTGATGTTGGCGTACCCCGCCGGCCCGGCGTGGTAGAGCGGCCCGGCCAGGAGGTGGACGTCGTCGGGGCCATAGCCCCACATAGCAGCGAGGCCGTCTTGGGCCATGGCGAGGACATCGGGGTCGGCGAGGGCGCCGTGCACGACGCCCTTGGGCCGCCCCGACGTGCCCGAGGTATAGAGGACAGGCCACGGTGCCGGGAACCGGTAGGCCACCGGGTCGGGTGACGCGGCAGCGACGCGCTCCTCGTAGTCGCCGCCGACCCACAGCACCGGTAGCGAGCGGGCGGTGGTCACCGCCTCGACGTGCGGGCTGAGCTCGGTGTGGGTCACCAGGGCGGCGGCCCCGGAGTCGTCGAGGATCCACGCCACCTCGTCGGCGCGGAGATGCCAATTGAGGGTGAGGCAGGAGGCGCCGAGCTTGGCCGATGCGGCCAGGCACTCCATGAACTCCGTCGAGTTCCCCAGCATCACCCCCACCCTTCCCCCCGGTTCCACGCCGGCCTCAGCGAGCACGTGGGCCAGGCGGGCCGCCCGTTCGTCGAGCTCGCCATAGGTGGTGATCCGCGCCCCGTCGACGACGGCCGGATGCGACGGTCGGGTGGAGGCGATCTCGGCGAAGCCGGTCATGGGGCACCACCGCCTGCGCCTCCGTGGGGGCCGCCGCCCGACGGCCATCCGGCCAACGATGCGGCGCAGGCGCGCATGGCGTCCCGGTCGACCTTCCCGGCCGACAGCAGCGGGAACTCGTCGACCGATACCACTCGTTCGGGCGTCTTGAACCGGGCCAGGCCGCGCTCGGCGAACCAGGCCCGGCAGCTGTCGAGGTCGAACGTGGCTCCCGGCGCGCACACGACGAAGGCGCAGACCCGCTCACCGAGGCGCTCGTCCGCCTCGCCGACGGCGACGGCCTGTCGGACCTGGGGGTGGGCCTCGAGGGTGGCCTCCACCTCGGCGGCGCTGATGTTCTCGCCGCCCCTGACGATCAGGTCCTTGATGCGGCCGACGATCGTCAGCCAGCCCGCCGCGTCGAGGGTGCCCACGTCGCCGGTGCGGAACCACCCGTTGGTGACGGACTCGGCGGTGCGGGCCGCGTCGGCGTAGCCGACAAACAGCTCGGGTCCCCGGACCCACACCTCCCCGCCGGGACCGAGCCGCAGCCGCACCCCCCCCGTCGGTCGCCCGTCGGTGGTGAGGGCCCGTTCGGGATCATCGCCGGCATGGCTGGTGGTGACGGTCGGTGCCTCGGTCGACCCGTAGGTGCGTTTCACCGTGGCGTCGAACGCCGCTGCCGTCTCGGTGACGAACGCCGGGGTCACGCCGGCGCCGCCGCAGGAGATCAGGCGGATCGTCCGCACCCGCCGGGGCGTGAACCCGGCGGCGTGGCGCAGCGACACGAAGAACGTCGGCGGGCCGATCATGAAGGTCACGCGGTGCGCCTCGATCAAGGCCAGCGCCTGCTCCGGATCCCAGCGCGGCATCAACACGACGGTCATACCCGCCGCGCCGACGACGGTGAGGCCGTTCTGCAAGCCGGAGATGTGAGCCATGGGGGCCGGCATGAGGATCGTGTCGCCGGACCCGAGCTGATGCACCGACGTCATCAGGCTGGCCTTGGCCGCCAGGCCGGCGTGGGTATGGAGCACGCCCTTGGGTTCGCCGCTCGAGCCCGAGGTGTGGAGCACGACGGCCAGGTCGTCGGGGCGGGCGACGCCAGGGGGGACGGCCTCGCCGGTCTCGATGAGCGCGGGGACTTCGTCAGGGTCGACCACCAACGCCGGCTTGATGCGAGCCAACAAGCCCTCGATCTCGGCCGGGCCGGCTTGGTGGTGCAGCGGGACCGCTACCGCACCGAGCCGCCAGCACGCCCGGTACAGCGCAAGCGTGGGCCAATGGTTCGCCGCCGGCCACGCCACTGCGTCGCCCCGACCGACTCCCCGGTGGCGCAGCGAGCCGGCCAGGCGCGCCCCCGCGGCATCGAGTTCGGCTCCGGTCAGGACCACGCCGGCAGGATCAACGACACGGGGTGAGGCCACATCGTCGAGGGTGGCGGGGCCGCGGGCGCGATCGGGGTGGAGCCAGGTCGCGGTCAACCGGGCCATCGCCGTGCTACCTCAAGCCGGTCATGGGGGTTCAGCCCTTCCGGGCCCGCACGATCAGGGTGAACCGCTCCGTGACCACCGAGTCGCCGGCCGCATCGCGCCAGGTGACCTCGCGCACGTAGAACTCCATGGTGGCCGACGAGGTGTCCTTCTCGTACACGTCGCTGATCTGACCGGTACCGGTGAGGGTCTCGCCCACGAGGGGCGCTCTGCGGTAGTCGAACTCCTGCTCCCCGTGCAGGATCATCCGGCCCGGGCCGCGCAGCTTCTCGATGGGGAGCCCGGCGGTGGCGTCGCCGGCCCACGCCCCCCAATAGCTCATCGAGAAGGGCCACGTCGGCGGGGTGGGGGAACCGGGGCCGGTGTAGGCGTCGGGGTCGTCGTGCACCGCAGTGGCGAACGCTCGGACCGGTCCCTGCTCGATGGTGATGGTCTGCATTCCCAGCTCGGTGCCGATGAGGTCGGTCAGTGCCACGGCGTGTTGCTCCCCCTTGGAGTTTCCTGACGTTGGCGTCAGACTAGTCAGCCGAGCCTGCGCATGGGGCCGGCTCGGACCTCAATGCCTCGGTAGGGTTCTTCCCGTGGATACTCCGCCCCCCAACCCAGACACCCCCTCGCTGCGCGACACCTTCCCGACCCTGCGTGAGGCGCAAAGTGCCTACCTCGGCCAGATCGACTCCCTCCAATCACCCGACCGCACCACGCACGAACTCATCCGCTTGGCGTGCTCGGTGATCCTGCGCCACGCACCCGGCATCGAGCGCCATGCCATGCTCGCCGCCGAGTTCGGCGCCACCTGGGAAGACGTCGTCGGCACCCTCGTGCTGACCCAGCCCGGGTTCGGGCTGGTGCCCTCGCTCGAGGCGCTGGCCCCGGCCCGGGCGGGGTTCGAGCGAGGCCTCCGGGACGCCCTCGCCGACCTGAGCTCCGATCGGGCCGGTGGCGACCGGGCTCCCGACGCCGGCTGAGGAACACGGTGACCGACGAGGCGCCACCGCGACCGTTCCGGGTGCTGCCGGCTGTCACGCCCGACAACCAGCACTTCTGGCTGGGCGGGGCCGAGGGTGAGCTGCGGTTCCTGCGCTGCGCGGCCTGTGGCTACTGGATCCATCCGCCCGCTCCGATCTGCCCTATCTGCCTCGGCCGGGACGTCCACCCCGACGCGGTGTCGGGTCGGGCTGCGGTGCACACCTTTACCGTGAACTGGCAGCCTTGGTACCCGAACCTCGACCCCCCCTACGTGGTGGCCATCGTCGAGCTGCCCGAGCAGGCCGGCCTCCGGCTCACGACCAACATCGTGGGGTGCCAGCCCGACGAAGTGGCCATCGGGATGCCCGTGCGGGTCACGTTCGAGGAACGGGACGGCATCTGGCTGCCGTTCTTCGAGCCGACCGGTGAGGCGTCGCCGTGAGGGCAGCCGAGATTGGCGAGCGCAAGGCGGTGATCTCCGGCGTGGGTCAATCGCAGATCGGCCGGCGCATCTACCGCGACCCCCTCGATCTCACCATCGATGCTGCCCTTGCCGCTATCGGCGATGCCGGCCTCACCCGCGGCGACATCGACGGCCTGGCCACGTACCCGGGCAACATGAAGACACCTCCGGGGTTCTCCGGTGTCGGCATCACCGAAGTGCACGACGCGCTGCGGCTGGACCTCAACTGGTACGCCGGCGGGCTCGAGGCGCCCGGCCAGCTCGGTTCGGTCGTCGGTGCCATCGCCGCGGTGGCCACCGGCTTGGCCGACCACGTGCTGTGCTTCCGTACCGTGTGGGAGGCGTCGGCCCAGGGCGACCAGGGTCGGGCGGCGGTCACCACCGGTGGAGGGGGTGGCGGAAGCTACCGGGCCACCGACTTCATGCAGTGGACGTTGCCGTTCGGGGCGCCCTCCGCGGCGAACTGGATTGCCATGATGGCCCAGCGCCACTTCCACGAGTTCGGCACCACCCGTGAGCAGCTGGCCCAGGTGGCGCTCAACGGGCGCCGCAACGCCGCCCGCAACCCCAACGCCATCTACCGGAGCCCGATGACGCTCGACGACTACCTGTCGATCCGCATGGTGTCCACGCCGTTGTGCCTCTACGACTGTGATGTCCCGGCCGACGGTTCGACGGCGGTGATCGTGTCCCGCGCCGACGCGGCGCCCGACCTGCGTCGGCCACCGGTGCGCGTCGAGGCGGTGGGCACCGCCCTGCGGGGGCGCCCCTCGTGGGATCAATTCGACGACCTCACCACCATGGCCACGCGCGACGCGGCGGCGATGATGTGGGAGCGCACCGACTTGACGCCGGCCGACGTCGACGTGGCCGAGCTCTACGACGGCTTCAGTTTCATCACGCTGAGCTGGCTCGAGGCCCTCGGGTTCTGTGCCCATGGGGAGGGAGGGCCGTTCCTCGAGGCGGGCCGACCGATGTCCAGCGGTGGGGAGTTGCCACTGAACACCCACGGCGGCCAGCTCTCGGCGGGACGGCTGCACGGTTACGGCTTCTTGCACGAGGCCTGCGTGCAGCTGTGGGGCGAGGCCGGTGACCGCCAACTCGACCAGCGACCCGAGGTGGCCGTGGCGGCCGCAGGTGGTGGTCCCCTTGCCGCCAGCCTCCTGCTGACGGCCTGAGCGGGGGGCACTGGGCGCGGCAACTTTGTGTATCGGAACGCTCGCTATTGCGGCGTACTCCGGCACGATGCACTCGCCTTGCTTCACGCGGGAGCACGCGCGATATACGCCGCATCTCCTCGACCTCGCACGTTCTCTGGTGTCGCTAGTCGGGTTCGTGTTCGTCGGTGGCTCGGAGGATTTCGTCGAGGCGGAGTAGATCTGCGGTGGTGACGATTCCGGCGAAGGTGCCGTCGGCGTTGGTCACGGGGAGGAGGTCGAGTCCGGTGGCGTCCATGGCCCTGACGGCCTGTTCGATCGTCCAGCTCGAGTCGGCGTGTGGAGCTTCGTCCTGCACGATGGAGCCGACGGTCGTCGTCGCCCATTCGGGGCGGGGTATTGCGTTGAGGTCGTTCAGGCTGACGAGGCCGATGTAGTGGCCGTGTTCGACCACGGGCACGGTGGTGTGGTGGGTCACGAGGAGGTGGGTGGCCAGGAGTTCGTCGAGCGTGACATCGGGTGGGGCGGTGAGCACGGCGCGTTGGATGGCGGCGGTGAGGGGCAGGGCAGGTT
>DHIQ01000280.1 GCA_002403895.1 Candidatus Neomicrothrix sp. UBA4742 | reverse complement strand
GAAATCGGTCTCGGTCGATCAGGCTTACCAGCTCATACGTGGGCACGCCCGCAGCAACCATGCCAGCCTGCGGGTGGTCGCCGAGGCCATCGTTGCGGTGGGGCTTCAGGTCTGAGTGGTCGCGGCCCCTAGGGTTTGGGAGTTTACGGGGGTAATGTCTGTGTCTCGCGTCACCCCAGATCTTTGGTGGCGTTTGCTTCTCTTCGCGCTACCCCCGAACCTCGGTGGCCCGTGTCCTTTCATCCCGGGACCACCGAATTGAGTTCGTCTGGACGACCAGGAGAACAACCCAGCGCAATAAGGAGGCTGGGGCACTGTCCCGTGGGCCCCTTCACCTCACTGGTCGGTGTGGCCACGGATCGAGGTGCGGGCGTGCTCGTCCTGCTGCCTGCCTTCCTGGCTGGCCAGCAGGTGATTCAGCCGATGGATGGCCCCTTTGAGGGCCGCGTCCACGCTGCCTGCGTCGTCGGTCACGGTGACCGGGGTCTGACCCTCCGGTCGCGCCTCGATCATGCATCGGATGTCGGCATCGGTGACCCGTCCGGCGCTCTCATCGCTGAGATGAACCTCAACCCGCGTGAGGTGGTCACTGAACCGTGACAGGGCGGTCGCGACCTCGCGCTCGACGTGGGCCGTCATCTTATCGGTTCCGTCGATGTTGTTGTCGGTGTGAACGTGGATCTGCATGCGGAGCCTCCGTTGAGCCTGATGATGCCTGGTGGTCCGATGCAGTTGCTGCGAACCAGTTCGTTCCAGGCCACCTGAGCGGATGACATGGTGAAAGGGATCCGGATGGTCGGGGTCCCGATCTGGCACCGAGTCGGTCACTCTGCTCCAGACCCGCCACCAGGGTGCCCCGACGATGACGACCCGAGGCTCGCTCATTGTCGGCCGTTGGGCGTCCCGATGGCCTCGGCGAGCGCGGCGCGAAGCTGCTCCAATCCGGCGGTGACGTCGGCGCCGAGATGGACCCGCAGGGCGCGCCGCCCGCGTGCGGCGAGCACGTCGAGGTCGCTTCGGGCCTCTGCTTCTTTGACCACCCCGAAGCTGTAGCGGTGTCCGGGCACGGCCACCTCGACAGGGTCGTCGCAGGTGATCTGTAAGAACACCCCGGTGTTGGGGCCGCCTTTGTAGGTTTGCCCGGTGGAGTGCTGGAAGCGGGGCCCGAACCCGACGCAGGTGGCTACCCGGAGGTTGTCTCGGATGAGCGTCCGCATCTCGGTGAGGACGGCCTCGTGCGCGGGGGCCATCTGCACGTAGGCGAGCAAGGCCACATAGTCCCCTGTCCTGGCGCGTGCGAGATGTGTCCGGACGTAGTCGGCCAGGTTGGGGCGGCTGGCTCCCGAATTCGAAGGGTTGGCAGCCCGGGTCAGCTCGGCGCCGTTGCGATCGTCGGCGTAGAGCTTGATTGTTTCGCCTTCCCACAGTGGGGAAAGCTCGGGCAGGGAGCCCTCCTGGTCGTAGCGGTCGGTGAGCTGGCGGGCGAGGACCTTGGCCTCTTCGACGTCGGGCTGGTCGAAGGGGTCGATGCCGATGATCGAGCCGGCTACCGCGGTGGCGAACTCCCATCGGAACAGCTCCCCGCCGAGGTCGTAGAGGTTGGACAGCTCGATGCGCACCACGGGATGGCCTGCCGCTTCGAGCGCCGTGATCTTGGCTGCTTGCTCGGCGTCGTCGTCGCCGTCGAGCGTGATGGAGCAGAAGAGCCGGTCGGCTCCATAGAGCGAAGGCTCGCCGAGCGGTTCGCTGTCGACCGGCACCACGCCTTTGCCTTGCTTGCCGGTCGATTCGGCCAGGAGCTGCTCGAGCCAGGCCCCCAGGCGGGCGAGGCCGGGGGAGGTGACGAGGGTGACCTTGTCACGTCCGGCGTTGACGCAGGTGCCGATGACCGCCCCGAGAGCGAGGCCGGGGTTGTGGGCGGCCGGCACCGAGGGGGCGCAGGCGTGTGCCATCTTCTCGGCCGAGGAGAACAGCCGCCCGACGTCGACGCCGCAGGCCGCGCCGGGCACCATGCCGAAGTCCGACAGCGCTGAGTAGCGGCCGCCGATCGAGGGCACGCCGAAGAACACCGCCCGGTACCCCTGTCGCTCGGCCATAGCTTGAAGGGGCGAGCCGGGATCGGTGATGGCGATGAAATGTGAGCCGGCCGCCTCGGCGCCGACGGCGCTGGCCATGCGGTCGTAGAAGTAGGCGGCGAAGATGTTGGGCTCCAAAGTGGTGCCCGATTTGGAGGACACGAAGAACAGCGTGTGGGCGAGATCGACACGCTCCTCCATGGCTCTCACCTGCTCGGGGTCGGTCGAATCGAGCACGAGGAGCCGCGGGAGACCCGTCTTCGCAGGAAAGGTGTGGGCGAGCAGGTCGGGGCAGAGGCTCGATCCCCCCATGCCGAGCACCACCGCGTCGGCGAAACGGGCCTCGCGTACCTCTTCCACCAACGCGTCGAAGCGATGGTCGTGGGCTGCCTGGTCGAGGGCGACGCCGAGCCAGCCCAGCCAAGCGTCTTCGCCCTTCCCGGTCCACACCGTTGCGTCGTGGGCCCAGATCCGGGCCACCTTGGCGGTCGAGCGCCACTCGTCGATGACCCCGTCGACCTGGTCGGCCAGCTCCCTCGGCAGCGACGTGCGCAGCCGCCACGGCTCCGGTCTTTCAGCGTCGCCGGCCAGGGCGCGTTCCACCGAGGAGAGGAGATCGCGAAACGCAGTGGCGAACTTCTCCACCCCTTCGGCCACCAACTGGTCGAGCACCTCGGAGAGCTCGACGCCGTGACCCGAAAGGCTGTCCAAGACGGCGTGAGCGCCTCCCACGTCCTCTTCGAGTGCCGGGCGAACCTTGCCGCGGGCGGCGAAGGCCTCGAAGGTGGCTGGCGGCATGGTATCGACGGTGTCGGGGCCCATGAGCGCCTCGACGTAGAGCAGTTCGGGCAGGGCCGGGTTCTTGGTGCTGGTCGACGCCCACAGCAGGCGCTGGGAGCGGGCTCCTTGTTCGGCGAGCGCGTTCCAACGTTTGCCCGAGAACAGCTTGCGGGAGGCGGCGTAGACGACCTTGGCGTTGGCGATGGCCACCTTGCCCGCATACGAGGGGTCGAGCTGTGGCTCGACCGCCGCGTCGAGGCGGGAAACGAAGATGCTCGCCACCGAGGTGATGCCGGCGATGCCGGCGCCGGCGGCGAGGCGGTCCTCGAGGCTGGCCAGGTAGGCCTGGGCGGCGGACTCGTACGCAGCCAGACCGAACAGCAAGGTGACGTTCACGTTGATGCCGGCACCGATCAGCTCCTGTATCGCGGGGATACCTTCTTCGGTGCCCGGCACCTTCACCATCACGTTGAGCCGGTCGACAGCACCCCACAGCCGCTTGGCCTCAGCCACGGTGGCGGCCGTGTCATGGGCAAGCTCGGGGGAAACCTCCATGCTCACGTACCCATCGGCGCCGCCGCTCTGGTCGTAGACGGGTCGGAAGATGTCGGCCGCCCCGCGGATGTCGGCAATGGCGAGGGACTCGTAAGCCGACTTGGCGTCGGTCGGCCCCGAGCGGCGCAGCTCGGCGATGGCGTCGGTGTAGTCGCTTGAGCCGGCTATGGCAGCGTCGAAGATCGAGGGGTTGGAGGTCATGCCCCGCAAGCCCTCCTTCTCCACCATGTGCGCGAGGTCGCCGGAGGTGAGAAGCGAGCGGCGGATGCCGTCGTACCAGATGCTCTGACCGAGGGCGAGAGCCTGGTGGACCGGGGTGGTCATGAGTGTCTCCTCTGTGATTCGAGCTGGCTGTGTCGTTCGATCTGGTGGCGGGCGGCGTCGGCCACCTTCTCGGGGGTGAAGCCGAACTTGGTCTGAAGATCCTTGAGCGGCGCCGACGCCCCGAACGTGTGCATGCCGATTACCGCGCCATCGGTGCCGACGTAGCGGTGCCACCCCAAGGTGGATGCCTCCTCGACCGCCACCCGCGCCCGGACCCCGGGAGGGAGCACCGAGTCGCGGTAGGCGGCCGGCTGGCGGTCGAACAGTTCACAGCTCGGCATGCTCACCACCCGGACCGCTACCCCTTCGGTACTGAGCTCCTCGTAGGCGGCGACGGCGAGGGAGACCTCGCTGCCCGTCGCGATGATGATGACCTCGGGCGGTCCCTCGGCCGGCTCGGCCAGCACGTAGGCGCCCTGGGCGAGACCCGACGCCGGGGCGTAGCGGGATCGGTCGAGGGTGGCGACGGCCTGGCGGGTGAGCACCAGGGCGACCGGGTCGTGTTGCAGGCCCATGATGACCCGCCAGGCTTCGGCCACCTCGTTCGCGTCGGCGGGGCGCAGAACGACGAGGCCCGGGATTGCTCGTAGCGAGACGAGCTGCTCGACCGGCTGGTGGGTGGGACCGTCTTGGCCCATGCCGATCGAGTCGTGGGTGAAAACGTGGATGACGGGGACCTCCATCATCGCGGACAGGCGAATCGCTCCCCGGGCGTAGTCGGAGAAGACGAGGAAGCTCGACCAGTAGGCCCGTACCTTGGAGAGCGCCAGCCCGCTCGTGATCGCCGCTGCGGCGTGCTCGCGGATGCCGAAGTGGAAGTTCCGAGCTCCGTAGCTGTCCTCCTCGAAGTCCCCCGCACCTGAGAACGTGAGGCGGGTCTTCGTGGACGGTGCCAGGTCGGCCGATCCACCGATCAGCCAGGGAACCCGAGGCGCGATGGCATTGAGGACCTCCCCCGAGGAGTCCCGGGTGGCCACACCGGTGGGATCCGCGTCGAAGGTTGGAATGTCGGCGTCCCATCCCGCGGGAAGCTCGCGGCGCTGCATGGCTAACAGCTCCACCGCGAGATCAGGGTGCTCATGTTTGTAGCCAGCGAACAGCGCCATCCACGCCTCGCGAAGCTCCGACCCACGGGCCCCGATACCCGCGGCGAAGTGCTCGTAGACCCCGTCGGGAATCAAGAACTTGGCCTCCTCGGGCCAGCCGTAGCTGGTCTTGGCCTTTTTGACCTCTGCCGCGCCCAACGGCTGGCCGTGCGCCGCGCTCGTGTCGACGATGTCGGGCGCGCCGTAGCCGATGTGGCTGTCGACGATGACGAGGGTTGGTCGCTCCGTCTCGTCCCGGAACACCTGGAACGCCTTGGAGAGCGAACCGAGGTCGTTGGCGTCGGAGACCCGGGTCACGTTCCAGCCGTGGCCGGAGAAGATCGTCCCCACGTCCTCGCTGAAGGCGAGTGCGGTGTTGCCTTCGATGGTGACGTGGTTGTTGTCGTAGATCCAGCACAGCTTGGACAGCCCCAGATGCCCGGCGAGCGAGGCCGCCTCGGCGGAGATGCCCTCCATCATGTCGCCGTCGCCCATGAGGGCGTACACGTCGAAGTCGAACAGCTCGAAGCCAGGTCGGTTGTAGCGCTCGGCGAGCCAGCGCGAGGCGATCGCCATACCCACCGAGTTCGCGACGCCCTGGCCGAGGGGCCCCGTCGTGGCCTCCACCCCCGAGGTCCAGCGGTACTCGGGATGCCCCGGGCAGCGGGACCCGAGCTCACGGAAGGACTTGATGTCCTCGAGGGTCACCGACGCTCGGCCGACGCTCTCATAGGCGGGGTTCACCGCTTTTACCTGTGCCAGGTGCAACAGGGCGTAGAGGAGGATCGATGCGTGCCCTTCGGAGAGCACGAAGCGGTCCCGGTTGGGCCAGATCGGATCGGCGGGATCGAAGCGAAGCTGGCGCTGCCAGAGCTGATAGCCGACCGGAGCCATGCCCATCGGCGTCCCCGGATGGCCCGAGTTCGCCTTCTCCACGGCGTCGATGGCGAGGGTGCGGAGGGTGTTGACACAGATCGTGTCAAGATCACCGGCCGGGCGACGTGGTGAGGTCATGGCAATCCTTCTTCATCGGTTGGTGGTACTCGGTAGGCCGCTTCCATCGAGTGGTGAGGGGGCACAGTCGAGATAGGGAGCGGAGATGACAGACAACGACAACCTTGGATCCATCGAAACCGAGAAGCGCCTCGCCGCGAAGCCGAAGCCGAACTCGTGGCAGCGGACATGACCGTCGGGCTCGGCGTGGCAGGGAAGCGTTCCGCCTGTCACAGGGGGGCTCACCACCTGCCGGGGCGACCCTTGCCGAGGCACTACCCGCCCGGTCGTCACAGCCCCGGGAACCCGTCTTCGAGCGAGCGGAGCACGTGTGCGCCTCCGGCCGCCTCAAGCTCAGC
>DHIQ01000232.1:16854-19867 GCA_002403895.1 Candidatus Neomicrothrix sp. UBA4742 | reverse complement strand
GCCGACTACATGGGCATGCTGGCCACCGTCATCAACGGCCTGGCCCTGCAGGACACGCTCGAGCAACTCGGCCAACCCACCCGGGTGCAGACCGCGATCCAGATGGCTCAGGTGGCCGAGCCCTACATCCGTCGCCGGGCCATCCGCCACCTGGAGAAGGGACGGGTCGTCATCTTCGCCGGCGGCACCGGCAACCCGTTCTTCACGACCGACACCACCGCCGCTCTGCGAGCGGTGGAAATCGAGGCGGGGGCGTTGCTCAAGGGCACCCATTCGGGCACGGACGGGATCTACACCGATGATCCCAAGACCAACCCGGAGGCCACCAAGCTCGGCCACGTCACCTACCTCGACGTGTTGAACCAGGGCTTGCGGGCCATGGATTCCACCGCGATCACGCTGTGCATGGACAATGACCTTCCCATCGTCATGTTCGACCTGCTCGGCGAGGGCAACGTGCGGGGCATCCTCGAGGGCAAGGCGATCGGCACCCTCGTCAGCTGAGCGTCGCTCGGTAACGCCTCGAGGGCCAGCGCGGCCTGTCACCCCCGCCGCCGGTCACCGATCGCGGGTAGCGTCGACAACCGTCCACTACTGATCTCGGGCCCGATGACCGGCCCGACCACGAAGGAGATAGAACCCGGTGAGTTCAGAGATGGCCGATGTGGTCCTCGCCGACACTGCCGACAAGATGCACAAGGCGGTGACTCGCACGCGCGCTGATTTCGCCTCGATCCGCACCGGCCGGGCCGCGCCGGCCCTAGTGGAGAAGATCATGGTCGACTACTACGGCGCCGAGACTCCGATGCAACAACTCGCCGGGTTCCAGGTGCCCGAGGCCCGTCAGCTCCTGATCACTCCCTACGACAAGGGCGCCATGCCCGCGATCGAGAAGGCCATCTTCCAGTCGGATCTGGGTCTCAACCCCAGCAATGACGGGGTTTGCATCCGGCTGAGTTTCCCGCCGCTGACCACCGAGCGCCGCAAGGAGTTCGTCAAGGTGGTCAAGCACATGGCCGAGGAGGGCCGGGTGGCGCTGCGGAACCTGCGCCGGGCTGCCCGTCATGAGCTCGACGCGCTCGAGAAGGACGGCGACCTTTCCACCGATCAGCTGGCCCGGGCCGAGAAGGAACTGGACAAGCTGATCCACGCCCAGGAGGCTGAGATCGACCACGCCCTGGCGGTCAAGGAACAGGACCTCCTGGAGGACTGATGGCTGACGAGTCGTCGTTCGACGTACCCCCCGACGACGCCCTTCCTGTGGCGGACCCGCGTGAGGGCGTGCGCCTGATCAAGCCCGAACAGGCCGCCGAGGCGGTCGAGCGGGGAGACGCGGTGGCTCGTACGGCCGACGACCGCCCCAAGTACGGGGATCGTCCCGAGGCGCCGGACGGACCGCGCCCGAACCTGCGCTTCCCGCTGGCCGACTCGGCCGATCCCACGCTCATCGTTCGGCCCAAGGTGTCGGCGGTGGAGCCCCGGGCCGCAGAGCCCGCGGGCCAGGGGGCCAGGCCGGCCGAGACCGACGACGAACTGCTCCTGTCGCTGCCGGCCAGCGGCAGTGTGGAGATGCCGCACTGGACCGCTCCGGCCACCGGCGAGGTCCCGAAGGTGATCATCGGGGAAGGTGACGACGATTCCGGCGAGTCGGCCCGTTGGTCCTCGTTCGCTGATCAGGGCCCTCGCTGGCGCGACCAGCAAACGGACCGGAACGCCGATGACACCGGCATGTATCACCTCATCGAACCGGCTACTGACGACGAGGCTCCCCTTGGGGCGCTGGATACGAGCGAACGGTTGAGCGACGAGGAGTTCCTCACCTTCGACGACCTCGACGTTCCCCAGCAAGCGCAGCCAACGGCCCCCACCCGGGGCTCAGCGGCCGACCCGATCCGCATCCAGAGCGAACCGTCCCGCCCGGCGCGTCCCACCGCCCCCGGGCGCACCTCGGTCTCGTCCACCCCCGGCCCATCGTCTCCTGCCCGCCGACCGGGACGAGGACCAGCCGACCGGGGTGGCGGCCCGGCGGGGACGCCGCCCGAGGGCACCTCCTCGGGGGGTCGGGACGTCCCCACCGCGGTGCTGGTGGGCGTGGCCATGGCCGCGGCGGCCATGATCTTGTTCCACTTCGGGCCGGGCTTTGCCATGGTCCTCGTCTTCGCCATCATCGTGCTGGCCGGAGCCGAGCTGTTCACCGCGCTGCGCCGCAGCGGCTTCCGACCGGCCACGCTCCTCGGCCTGGCGGCGGTGGCGGCGCTCCCGCTGGCCACCTACTGGCGGGGAGAGCCGGCCATCCCGCTGGTGTTGTTCCTGACGCTCATGTTCGGCATGTTGTGGTTCATCCTCGGCCTCGGGCCGAATGTCACAGCCAACCTCGGCGTCACCCTGCTGGGCGTGGTGTGGATCGGCGTCTTCGGCTCGTTCGCCGCGCTCATCCTCAAGATTCCCGCCGAAGGCGTCAGCATCTTGTTGGTGGCGGTCATCTCCGCCGTCGCCACCGACGTCGGGGCATTCTTCGTGGGCCGGCAGTTCGGACGCACCCCGCTGAGCGAGGTAAGCCCCAACAAGACGCTCGAAGGTCTGGCGGGGGGGATGGCCACCTCGGTCGTGGCGGTGTGGGTCATCGCCCTCGTCTTCGGGTTCGGGCCGTTCAGTTTCGGTCAGGCCACGGTGTTCGCCGTGCTCTGTGCTTTCGCCGCCCCGGTGGGCGATCTGGCCGAGTCGGTCATCAAGCGCGACCTCGGTCTCAAGGACATGGGCGCCATCCTGCCCGGCCACGGCGGCATCCTCGATCGCTTCGACGCCCTGCTGTTCGTGCTGCCCACTGCGTATTACGTCAGCCGGGTGCTTCACCTCATCCCCGGCCTGTAGCGCTTCTCTCCCCACTTGTCGAGGGTTCGGGCATCGCGCCGTTCGTGTTCAGCGCGACCAACCTCACCGAGAGGGTCGCCACCGAGGAATGAGCTGGCATAGCTGATGAATGGGGTCCGCTGGGGCCGCTCGTAGGGGAATG
>DHIQ01000232.1:12356-16680 GCA_002403895.1 Candidatus Neomicrothrix sp. UBA4742 | reverse complement strand
CAGATGAAGGAGTTCGACGCACCCTTCGAGCACACCGACCACAACACCCTGCGCCGCGTCGGCTGACGGCGCCGCCTCGTCACCACGGCCGCCCGCGGTGCCCGGGTGGGGGCTGATCGGTAGGCTTGGGCCATGTCGTCGTCACGGGTCGCGCTCGCCGGTTCCACCGGCTCGATCGGCACCCAGACGCTGGACGTCATCGCTGCTGAGCCCGATCGCTTCGAGCTGACCGCGCTTGGTGCCAGCGGCCGCAAGCTCGACCTGCTCATCGCCCAGGCTGAGGCCCATCGGCCCAAAGTGGTGGCCGTAGCCGACGAGACCGCCGCCGCCGAACTGACGGCTCGCCTGCCCCAGTGCGAGATCCGGGCCGGCGACGGGGCCCTGGCCAGCCTGGCCAACGAAGCCGAGGTCGTGGTCAACGGCGTGGTCGGCTTCGCCGGGCTGCCCGTCACTCTGGCCACCCTTGAAGCGGGCCAGCGCCTGGCCCTGGCCAACAAGGAATCGCTTATCGCTGCCGGCCCCGTCGTCCAGCGGGCCCGGCGCACGCCCGGGGCCGAGCTGGTGCCGGTAGACAGCGAGCACTGCGCCATCCATCAGTGCCTGCGGGCCAACGACAACCCGAGCCGGGTCGAGCGGCTCGTGCTCACTGCCAGTGGGGGACCGTTCCGGGGTCGCAGCCGCGCCGAGCTCGAAGCGGTCACCATCGACGAGGCCTTGGCCCACCCGACGTGGTCGATGGGCCCCAAGATCACCGTCGACTCGTCGACCCTCATGAACAAGGGGCTCGAGGTCATCGAGGCCAACGAGCTGTTCGGCGCGCCGGCTGGCGACCACGGCGTGGGTATCGGCTTCGACCAGATCGACGTGGTCGTGCACCCGCAATCGATCATCCACTCGATGGTCGAGTTCACCGACGCCGCCACCATCGCCCAACTGTCGCTGCCCGACATGCGCCTGCCGATCGGCTACGCCCTGGCCTACCCCGACCGCAGCACCACTCCGTTCGGGCGCATCGACTGGTCAACCCTGAGCCGGCTCGACTTCGAGCCGCCCGACCTGGAGGCGTTCGGTTGTCTGCGCCTGGCCTATGCCGCCGGTCGTGCCGGGGAGACTTCGCCTGCGTGGCTCAACGCCGCCAACGAGGAGGCGGTGGCCGCGTTTCTGGCCGGCCGCCTCCGCTGGACCCAGATCGCCGACGTGCTCGCTGCTGCCCTCGACCTTTACGACGGCACCCCGGCCACCGATCTGGAAACCGTGATCGACACAGACCAGCGTGCCCGCCGCATCGCTGGAGAGGTCATCGAGAGGATCGCATCGTGACCGACCTGCTCAATCCACCCCCGGCTACGACCGGCGTGCCGCCCGAGCCGGAGGCCCCGGGGGCGAGCCGACTGCAGGCGTTGGTGGCTCTGGCCGCCATCGTCGGTCTGTTCACGCTGGCCGCCGTGGCGTGGGGGCCGTGGGCCCTGTTCTTCATCGGGGCCCTCCTGGTCTCGATCTTCCTGCACGAACTGGGGCACTTCTTGGCGGCGAAGCAGGCCGGGATGAAGGTGACCGAATATTTCATCGGCTTCGGCCCTCGTCTCTGGTCGCTCCGGCGAGGAGAGACCGAGTACGGCATCAAGCCGATCCCGGCGGGCGCCTACGTGAAGATCATCGGCATGAACAACCTCGAAGAGGTCGAACCGGGGGACGAAGGCTGGACCTACCGCGAGAAGGGCTACTGGAAGCGCCTCCGAGTCGTGCTGGCCGGCCCAATGATGAACCTGGCCATCGCCTTCGTGCTGCTCTTCATCCTGAACTTCGCCTTCGGGACGGCCAGCCCCGACCGCTGGAGCGTGTCCTCGGCCCTGCCCGGCACGGCAGCGGCAACGGCCGGTGTGCAGGAGGGCGATCGGGTCGTGAGCCTGGCCGGCCAATCCGTCGCCGACTTCAAGGCCTTTGGCGACGTGATCCAGGCCAACGCCGGCAAGCAGGTCGACATGGTCGTGGAGCGCGACGGCCAGCAGGTCACCCTGACGCCCACCATCGGATGGGCCCTCAACGCCGAGGGGGCCACCCGGCTGGCGCCGCTGCAGAGCGGCGACACCCCGTTGCGGGTCAACGGCGAGCCCGTCAGTGACTACGGGCAGTTCACCGCGGCGGTGGCGGCAGCTCCGGGGGGACCAGTCACCGTTGAGTTCGAGCGCTCCGGTGGGGCCTACAAGACGACGGTGACCGCGCCCGAGAACATGCCGGAGACGGGCGCCCGGGGCTTCCTCGGAGTCAAGAGCATCGCCGACAAGGTGCAGCAGGGCCCGCTCGAGGCGGCCGGCTCGGCCGGGCGGGAGTTCGGCAACATGGTCACCAGTTCGATCAGTGGGATCGGCCGGTTCTTCTCGCCCAGCGGGCTCACCAACTACACCAAGCTGGTCTTCTCCACCCCACCCCAGGGGGTCGAGGAACCCGCGGCGACGACGTCGGCCTCCGCCATCGAGCCGCTAGAAGGGGCACCGCCCGCCCAGGTCTCGGCCGCGCCGTCGTCCGAAGACAGCAACCGGGTCTTGTCGATCCTCGGCGTCATCCGTCTGGGATCGCAGGCGGGTGCGGCCGGGTTCACATCGGCCCTCCTCCTCCTGGCCCTGGTGAACCTGTTCCTCGGCCTTATCAACCTCCTGCCCCTCCTGCCGTTCGATGGGGGCCACGCCGCCATCGCCACCTATGAGGCGATCCGGGGCCGCATCGTCGGTCGCCCCTACCGCGTCGACATCGCCAAGCTGATGCCGATCGCCTACGCCGTGCTGTTCGTGTTTATCTTCGTGGGCATGAGCTCGATGTACCTGGACGCAGTCCGCCCCGCGGCCAACCCGTTCAGCCCATGACCTTCGCGCGGCGCAAGACCCGCCAGATCATGGTGGGTGATGTGCTCGTTGGTGGCGACGCACCCATCTCGGTCCAGTCGATGACCACGACCAAGACGGCCGACGTCGAGGGCACGCTGGTGCAGATCTACGCCCTGGCCGCTGCCGGCGCCGACATCGTGCGCTGCACGTGCAACGACCGCGAGGCGGCCGAGGGTCTGGCCCACATCGTGCCCCGCTCGCCAGTGCCGATCATCGCCGACATCCACAACCAGTACCGGCGGGCGCTCGAGGCTCTCGACGCCGGCGTGGCCTGCTTGCGACTCAACCCGGGCAACATCACCAACCCCGAGCACATCAAGACCGTCGCTCGCGAGTGCAAGGACCGCGGGGTCCCCATCCGCATCGGGGTCAACGGCGGGTCGCTCGACAAGTCCCTGTACAAGAAGTACGGCGGCCGGATCACGGCCGAGGCCATGGTCGAGTCGGCCCAACGGGAGCTCGACTACTTCCGCGAGGTCGATTTCGACGACGTGAAGATCTCGGTCAAGGCCTCAAACGTGCCGCTCATGATCGATGCCTACCGGCAACTGGCCGACGCCGTCGACTACCCGCTCCACCTCGGCGTCACCGAGGCGGGGCCGCCCCCGGCGGGTCTGATCAAGAGCACGGCCGGGATGGCCACCCTGCTGGCCGAGGGCATCGGCGACACGATCCGCTACTCGCTCACGGCCGACCCGGTGGAGGAGGCCCGAGCCGGCCGCCAGCTGCTCGAGGCGTTGGGCTTACGCGAGCGCAAGGGACTCGACCTCATCGCCTGCCCGTCGTGCGGGCGGGCCGAGGTCGATGTCATCGAGGTAGCCAACGCCGCCCAAAACGCACTCAGCCAGCTCAACATCCCCATCCAGGTGGCGGTCATGGGCTGCGTCGTGAACGGGCCGGGCGAGGCTCGCGAGGCTGACCTGGGCATCGCCGCCGGGCGCAAGCGGGGCCACCTGTTCGTCAAGGGCAGGGTGGTCAAGGTCGTCAAGGAGGACGAGATGGTCGGGGCCCTGGTCGAATGGGCCAAGATCGTGAACGAGGAGGGCGTCGAAGAGGCCCAGGCCCGGGCCGAAGCCGGCGCCGCCGAGGCGGCCGAGGCCGACCGGGCAGCGCTGCTCGACGAGCAGGGGAGCGACGCCAACCAGGACGAAGTCCGAATCGAATTGATGCGCAAACGCGATGATACTTGATTATCTAGCGGTTCATAGCTATAGTCACCCGTACCTTCCCCGGGTCCCGAACCGCTCACAGGAAGTTCTCGAATCATGGTTGTGCAAGACAAGATCCGCAGCTCGCTCTACACCCAACTCGAACAGTCCTTCGGCGCCGACGAAGCCGGCCTCCTGATGGAAGCGCTCCCTCCCCACGGCTGGTCATCGCTGGTCACCAATGACCACCTCGACGCCCGCCTCGCGCAAGTCGACGCCCGTTTCGAGAAGGTC
>DHIQ01000232.1:7942-12144 GCA_002403895.1 Candidatus Neomicrothrix sp. UBA4742 | reverse complement strand
CCGTTTCGAGAAGGTCGACGCCCGATTCGACCGGGTCGACGCCCGATTCGACCGGGTCGATGGCCGACTCGACGTTGTCGATGCCCGCCTCGACACCATGGTCACCAAGACCCGGTTTGAGGCGCGCCTCCATCAGCTGGACGAACATCTCTCCAGCCAGATGGTCACCGCCGATCGGTTCGAAAGTCGCATTGATCGGCTCGGTCGCGACTTCCACAAGGACCAACTCCTCCTGGTCATGTGGCTGGGCACGATCGTGATCGCCTTCGCGGGTGTGATGCTCGGCCTCGTTCACGTCACCTGAGCGGGTTCTGGCTTCGGCCGACCAGCACCCGGCACTACGATCGCCGCCCTATGGCCAAGCCTCCCGTGCTCACCCCCCAGGCCGAGGATTTTCCTCGCTGGTACCAGGACGTCCTGAACAAGGCGGAGCTGGCCGACAACGGGCCGGTGCGGGGCACCATGGTCATCCGCCCCTACGGCTACGCCATCTGGGAACGGATGCAGGCCGAGGTCGACGCCCGCATCAAAGCGGCGGGCGCCGAGAACGCCTACTTCCCCCTGTTCATCCCCGAGAGCTACCTGCGCCGAGAGGCCGAGCACGTCGAGGGGTTCAGCCCCGAATTGGCCGTCGTCACCGTGGCCGGCGGCAAGGAGCTCGACGAGCCCATCGTGGTGCGACCCACCAGCGAGACGGTCATCGGCGAGTACATGGCCAAGTGGATCCAGAGCTACCGCGACCTGCCCCTGTTGCTCAACCAGTGGGCCAACGTGGTGCGGTGGGAGCTGCGGCCCCGACTGTTCCTGCGCACCAGCGAGTTCCTGTGGCAGGAAGGTCACACCGCCCACGCCACCTCTGAAGACGCCCGCGCCTACGCCGAGCAGATCCACCGTGACGTCTACGCCGACTTCATGGTCAGCGTCTTGGCCATGCCCGTCGTGGTGGGGCGCAAGACGACCAGGGAGCGCTTCGCCGGTGCCATCAACACCCTCACCTGTGAGGCCATGATGGGCGACGGCAAGGCCCTGCAGATGGGGACAAGCCACGAGCTGGGCCAGAACTTTGCCAAGGCGTTCGACATCCACTACCTCGACGCCGAAGGCACTCAGCAACTGGCGTGGACCACGTCGTGGGGGGTATCCACCCGCATGGTGGGAGGCCTGATCATGGGTCACGGCGACGACCGCGGCCTGCGCCTGCCTCCCCGCCTGGCCCCCATCCAGGTGGTGGTCATGGCCGTGCGCGACGACGCCGACGTGATCGCCCGCGTTCGCGCCTTGGCCGATGAGCTGCGCGCCGCTGGCCTGCGGACCCACCTCGACATCCGCGTCGAGGTCTCGGCCGGGCGCCGGGCCACCGACTGGGAGCTCAAGGGCGTGCCCGTCCGCCTCGAGCTCGGTCCCCGAGACCTGGCCGAACAGGCGGTGACCCTGGTTGACCGCATCGCCGGCGACAAGACCGCCGTGCCGCTGGCCGGGGTGGCCGCTGCCGTCGCCGATCGCCTCGAGGGGGCGCAGAAGGCTCTGCTGGCCGAGGCCACCGAACGACGTGATAGCCACACGGTGGACGTCGAGTCCCGGGAGGCGGCCCGTGAGGCCAGCCAGTCCGGGTGGGCCCGGGTGCCGTGGGCCCTGATCGGCGCGGGGGGGGAGGACGACCTGGCCTCCTCGGCAGTCACGGTGCGGTGCCTGGTGCGTCCTGATGGCTCGCTGCCTGACACGGAGGACGAGCCCGACCTCATTGCCATCACCGGCCGGTCCTACTGACCCTGGGTTGACCATCGAGGCGACCGTCTCGGATCGGGGCCGATGGCCCCGAGGGAAGCCCCGGGGTTCACGCGCTACACTTCGAGCCGCAATCCGTTCGATTTCTGGACGAAAGGCGTGGGCCTCGCCCACGCCTTTCGTTTCGTAGACCGCCCCGGCCAATCCCGGAAGGGGTGCCGCACACCGACCGCAGGTCAGAGACGAGGAGGTGACCACCATGAGCACACCCGAGCGCGTCCGCAAGCTCGTCGAACCCCTGGTGGCCGACCTCGATCTCGACCTCTACGACCTCGAGTTCACCGGTGGGCTGCTGCGTGTGGTCGTGAGCCAGCCCGGTGGAGTGGGCATGGACGCCATAACCGCCCTGACCAAGGCGATCTCGCGGGCCATCGACGACCAGGATCCCATCCCCACCGGGTTCACCCTCGAGGTGTCCAGCCCTGGTCTCGAACGCCCGCTGCGCACCCCCGCCCACTTCCACGGCGCCATCGGCACGGCCATCTCGGTCAAGATCCTTCCCGGCAGCGACGGGGCCCGGCGCCTGAGCGGCACGCTCGAGGCGGCCGATGACGCCGGCATCACCCTCGCCCTGGACGACCCGGCCGGCGAGTCCCGCCAGGTCGCGTTTGACCAGATCGAGCGGGCCCGAACCGTGTTCGCCTGGGGGTCCGCGCCCAAGCCGGGAAAGGCACCGAAACCGGGCAAGTCCCCCAAGGAGGCCACATCGGCTGCATCCAACCGAGCCTCGAAGCCCGCTCCATCCTCCCCTCCCACCGAAGAGAAGGTCCCGGCATCATGAGTAACCCCGACATGATGGACGCGCTCCAGGCGCTCGCCGTCGACAAGGGCATCTCCGTCGAAACGCTGTTCGGCGCACTCGCCGACGCACTGGAGTCGGCCTACAAGCGCCTACCCGATGCGTACGAGTACGCCTGGGTCGCCATCGACCCCGAGACGATGGATTTCCGGGTCATCGCCCAGGAGCTCGACGAGGAAGGTGAGCCGACCGGCCCCGAACTGGATGTGACCCCGCCCCGGGACTTCTTCAGTCGGGTCGCGGCCCAGACCATGAAGCAGGTCATGAACCAGCGCATCCGCGAGGCCGAGCGGGAAATGAAATACGAGGAGTACGCCGGCCGAGAAGGCGACATCGTCACCGGCATCATCCAGCAGAGCGACAGCCGCTACACGCTGCTCGACCTCGGCCGGGTCGAGGCTCTGTTGCCCCAGGCCGAGCAGGTTCCCTACGAGCGCCCGGAGCCCAATGCCCGGGTGAAGGCCTACATCGTCGAGGTGCGCAAGACGGCCAAGGGGCCCCAGATCGTGGTGAGCCGCACCCACCCCGGCCTCATCAAGCGTCTGTTCGAGCTCGAGGTGCCCGAGATCGCCGACGGCGTCGTCGAGATCAAGGCCTGTGCTCGCGAGCCCGGCGCCCGCACCAAGATCGCGGTGCTGTCCAACGACAACAACGTCGACCCCGTCGGCGCCTGCGTGGGTGCCCGCGGTGCCCGCGTGCGCATGGTGGTCAACGAGTTGCGGGGCGAGAAGATCGACATCGTCCCCTTCAGCGACGATCCCGCTGATTTCGTGATGAAGGCGCTCTCGCCGGCCAAGGTCAAAGAGGTGCGCATCCACGAAGATACCGGCGTGGCCGAGGTCATCGTGCCCGACTACCAGCTCTCCCTCGCCATCGGCAAGGAAGGCCAGAACGCCCGCCTCGCCGCCCGGCTCACGGGTTGGCGCGTCGACATCAAAAGCGAGACACAGCTGGCCGAAGAAGAGGCCTACCTCAACCAGGACTGGGCCGAGGGTGAGTGGGTCGTCGACGCCGAATCGGGCGAGCAGATGTGGAAGTCGGCTGATGGCGAGCTCATGTCGGTCGACCAGTGGAACGCGGCCGCGGTAGCCGAAGATGCCTCCGACGCCGTTGATGACGCCGATCCGGTCGGCGAAGCCGACTCGGTCCCTGACGCCGAGGCGTCGGAAGCACCCCTCGAGACCGCTACCGTGGCCGGCGCCGACGACACCGATCCCGTGCCCGACGACACCGCCGGCGCTTCATAGCGCCGATCGCACTTCGTGCTGACCCACCGGTCGCGCGAGGATAGAGACCCCGCGCCTGGCGCGTTCGAACCAATTGACGCAAACCGATGATCCGCGACAGGGCACGCCATGTGCCCTCGAGTGGGGACTAAGAAGGGGCTGAGACCGCTCTTGGCAGGAAATATTCGCGTGTATGAGCTCGCTAGAGAGCTCGGGCTGACCAACAAGGAGACGCTCGATCTCTGCGAGTCTCTCGGTATCGGGGTGAAGTCGCACTCATCGAGTGTGGTGGAACCCCAAGCCGACCGCGTCCGTCGGAAGGCCGAGCGCGAGGGCCTCATCCGCGACGAGCAGCCCCTGGAACCAGACAAGAAGCCGGCCAAGAAGCCGGC
>DHIQ01000232.1:6655-7778 GCA_002403895.1 Candidatus Neomicrothrix sp. UBA4742 | reverse complement strand
AAGCCGGCCAAGAAGCCGGCCAAGTCCACCAAGAAGGCCGCGGCCGCCACGGCCGACCCGGTCACTGAGGCCGCACCGGCAGCCGCCCCGGCTGAGCCGGTGGCCCCTGTGCAGCCCGAGGTGACCCTCGTAGTACCGCCGGAGACGGCACCCGCGGCCCCCGATGCGGGCACCGAGGCGACCCCTGAGCCCGCGCCGCTCCCCGAACCGGTCGCGCCGGTCGCCCGCAATCTGGTGCGCTCCAGCGGCAGCGAGCACCCCCCGCCCCGCTCGGTGGTCGTCACGCCGCCACCCGCTGCGGCCCCGCCGCGCCCCGCCACACCCGTGGCACCCGTGGCACCGCGTCCCGCGGTCGAGGCCGAAGCGCCGGTCGCTCCCGCCGCCGCCCTGGCCTCCGAGGCCAGTCCCACATCGCGCACGGGCAAGGCGATCCCGCCGCCTCCGGGCCGCCGGGCCCCCATGTCGCCGACCGGCAAGCCGATCCCGCCGCCCCCCGGCGTCACCCGCCGTCCCAGTCCAGAGACGACCGGTCGGTCCGTGGGTGGTCCCAGTGGGCCCCGTCGCGGACCGGTGGGTGCGGGCGTGGGCGCTGGTCCCCGGCCCGGTGCCGGTGCCAGTGCCGGCCGTCCCATGGGCGGAGGCCCCGGCGCTGGTGGTCCCGGCGGTGGGGGCGCGCCCGGTGGCCGTCCCGGCGGAGGCCGGGGTGGACCTGGTGGCAATCGTCGAGCGCCGCGCCGTAAGGGTCGTCGCCGTCGCAACCGTGACGAGCTGCAGCCGATGTCGGCGCCCAGCTACACGCCGCACAACGCCCCCATTCCGGCGGGCGAGGTGGTGCTGGAGCGGTCGTCCACCGCGCAGGAGCTGGGTCCCAAGTTCAACCGCACCGCTGCCGATGTCGTCCGCTTCCTCATGGAGCAGGGCGAAATGGTCACCGCCACCCAGTCGCTGAGTGACGACATGATCGAGCTGTTCGCCGCGGAGTTGGGCGTGCAGATCCGCATGGTCGATCCCGGCGAGGAACAAGAAGTCGAGCTGCTCAAGCTGCTCGAACTCGACTTCCTCGAAGACGACGAGGACGCGCCGCTGCGGGCCCCCGTCATCACCGTCATGGGCCACGTCGACC
>DHIQ01000232.1:3395-6362 GCA_002403895.1 Candidatus Neomicrothrix sp. UBA4742 | reverse complement strand
GCCGGTGGCATCACCCAGCACATCGGCGCGTATCAGGTGGTAAAGAACGGCAAGCCCGTCACGTTCATCGACACCCCCGGCCATGAGGCGTTCACCGCCATGCGTGCTCGGGGCGCCGAGGCCACCGACATCGTGGTGCTGGTGGTGGCGGCCGACGACGGCGTCATGCCCCAGACCCTCGAGGCGCTCGACCACGCCCGCGCCGCCGAAGTGCCGATCGTGGTGGCCATCAACAAGATCGATCGGGAGAACGCCGATCCCACCCGGGTCATGACCCAACTGGCCGAGCACGGGCTCCAGCCCGAGGAATGGTCCGGCGACACCGTCATGGTCCAGGTCTCGGCTCTGCAGAACCTGGGCATCGACGACCTGCTGGAGAACCTCCAGGTGATCGCCGAGCTGGAGGATCTGCGGGGCAATACCGACGGCCGGGCCGTCGGGACGGTGCTCGAGTCCAACCTGGACATCGGCCGGGGCCCGGTGGCCACCGTGCTGGTGCAGCAGGGCACCCTGCGGGTGGGCGATCCGTTGGTCGCCGGTGCCGCCTGGGGTCGGGTCCGGGCGCTCATCAACGACCGCGGCGAGCAGATCAAGGAAGCGGGACCGTCCACACCGGTCCAGGTCCTCGGCTTGTCCGAGGTGGCCCAAGCGGGTGACCGCTTCGTGGTCGCTCCTGACGAGAAGACCGCCTCCAAGGTTGCCGCCACCCGTGAGCACTGGCAGCGCCAGGCCAGTCTTGGTCGTGACGCCCACGCCATGAGCGGCGGCGCCAAGCTCGAGGACATCTTCCAGCAGATCCAGGCGGGCGAAGCGGCGACGTTGAACCTCATCGTCAAGGCCGATGTGAACGGTTCGTTGGAGGCCCTGACCGAGAGCCTGCGCAAACTCGAACGTGACGAGGTGAAGCTTGCCTTCGTGCGGCGCGGCGTCGGGGGCATCACCAAGGACGACATCCAGCTCGCCGCCACGTCGAACGCCACCATCATCGGGTTCAACGTGCGACCGGACCGCAAGGCCCGGGAGATGGCGGACCAGGAACAGGTCGAGATCAGAACCTACGAGATCATCTACCAGGTGCTCGAGGACATCGAGAACGCCATGCTGGGTCTTCTCGCCCCGGAATTCGAAGAGGTCGTCACCGGCGAAGCCGAGGTCCGCGAGATCTTCCGGGTTCCCCGTGTCGGCGCCATCGCCGGCTGCTACGTGCTCAACGGCACCATCACCCGGAACTCCAAGGTCCGCTTCTTGCGAGAGGGCACCGTCATCTGGAAGGGCGCCGTCAACTCGTTGCGGCGCTTCAAGGAAGATGTGCGAGAGGTGCAGTCGGGCTTCGAGTGCGGCATTGGCCTCACCGACTTCCAGGACCTCAAGGCGGGCGACATCATCGAGACCTACGAGGATCGGGAGATCCCGCGGGTCTGACCGCGGTGCCCGCCGTGGCCGCTCACGTCCTGGCCCTCACCGTCGATCTGCGGATCGCGGACGCCACATCGCTGAAGGAGAAGCGCTCGGTGATCACCCCCATTCTGGAGGGAGCCCGGCGCCGCCATCAGGTGGCGTCGGCCGAGACCGGGCGCCAGGACGTGCACCACCGCGCCGAGTTGGGCTTTGTGGGCGTGTCGGGATCGGCGGGACACGTGACGGACGTGATTGACGCCGTCGAGCGGTTCGTGTGGTCGTTCCCCGAAGTCGAGGTGGTCGCCGCTGAGCGGCACTGGCTGGAGGTCGACTGATGGGGGCACGACGCGCCGCCCGGCGTGGGACCACCCGCCAGTACCCGCGCTCGGCCCGCCTCAACCGGCTTCTCCGCGAGGTCCTGGCCGAGGAGCTCGAGCTCATCGACGACGAGCGGCTGGAGCTGCTGACGGTCACCTCCGTCGAGGTCGAAGCGGATCTGCGCCACGCCCTCGTGTACTACGACTCCCTCGACGGCGAGGAAGGAGACGACGTGGCGCTCGAGGCGTTGGCCGAGTCCCGCATCCGGCTCAAGTCAGCCATTGGTCGCCAGACCCGGCTCAAGCGAGTGCCGGAGTTGGCCTTCAAGCCCGACCCGGCCGTCCGCGAGGGCAGCAAGATAGAGGCCATCCTGGCCGAGATCGGCGCCATTGCCGACGACGTGCCCGTGCCCGACCAGGACAACCCGGAAGCGACGCCGCCCCCCTTTACCCCCACGGAGGATGCGTAGAGAACAGGCCGAACCCGGCCTGATCTACGCCAGAAACGCGGTGGAGGCTGACCAGCAGCTCCGGGACGGCATCGCCGTCATCGACAAGGACGCCGGGTGGACGTCGCACGATGTCGTGGCCAAGGCCCGCGGGATCCTGCACAACAAGAAGATCGGCCATTCCGGCACGCTCGACCCCGACGCCACCGGCGTCTTGCTGCTCGGGGTGGGCCGGGCCACCCGTCTGCTGCGCTTCCTCACCGCCCTGCCCAAGTCCTACGTCGGCGAGATCGTGTTGGGCACCGAGACCACGACCCTGGACTCGAGCGGCGACATGGTGGCCAGCTACGACATGGCCGGGATCACCCTCGAACAGGCGCAGACGGCGGCGGCAGCACTCACCGGGGACATTCTTCAGATCCCGCCGATGGTGTCGGCCGTGAAAGTGGACGGGCGGCGCCTGCACGACCTGGCCCGCCAAGGCATCGAGGTGGAGCGACAGCATCGGCCGGTGTCGGTCCACCGTTTCGCGCTGAGCGAGGTCGAGGGCCAACCCGGCGTTTTGCGGGCTGAGGTCGACTGCTCCTCGGGCACCTACGTCCGCACCCTGGCCCACGATCTCGGTCATGCCCTTGGGGGAGGGGCCCACCTGCGCAACCTGCGCCGTACGGCGATCGGATCGTTCACGCTGGCCCAGGCTCAGCCGCTCGACGAGGTGGTCGTGCAACCGATCAGTGAGGTCATGCGCGACTACCCATCGGTGGTGGTGTCCGCCGCGGTGGCGGTTGCCGTCGGGCATGGCA
>DHIQ01000232.1:0-3147 GCA_002403895.1 Candidatus Neomicrothrix sp. UBA4742 | reverse complement strand
CCATGGGCGGTGTTCAGCGCCCGAGGCGCGCTGTTGGCGGTCTACCAGGCGCATCGCGACACGACCGTGAAGCCGGCGGTGGTGGTCGCTCCGGCGGGTGGCGGAGGCTGACCCGGTGGTGAGTAGCCTCGAATCGATGCAGGTCCTGCGAGACGTCGACGCCACCACGGTCCCACCGGCCGGCACCGTGGTCACCATCGGTGCCTACGACGGCGTGCACCGTGGTCATCGTGCCGTCATCGCCCGGGTGCGACAACTGGCCGCCGGGCGGGGTTTGCAGAGCGCGGTGGTCACCTTCGATCGCCATCCGGCGTCGGTGGTGCGGCCCGAATCGGCGCCGCGCGTGCTCACCGATCTCGACCAGAAGCTGGAACTGCTGGCGTCTACCGGGGTGGACTACACGCTCGTGGTCCATTTCGACGAGGCCCGCTCCCAGGAGCCGGCCGAGGACTTCGTGACCGAGATCCTGGTGGGAGCCCTCGGCGCTCGGGCCGTGGTGGTTGGCGACGATTTCCACTTCGGCCATCGCCGCCGGGGCAACGTCGCATTGCTGAGCGCCATGGGCGCCGAACTCGGGTTCGAGGTCACCGGTCTCGACCTGGTGGGTCTAGACGGTCAGGCGGCCCCCGAAGCAGACCGGGTGTCCTCCACCGTCATCCGCTCGGCGCTGGCCAGCGGAGACCTAGAGCGGGCCAACACCATGCTGGGCCGGGCTCACGAGGTGCGCGGCGTGGTGGGCCACGGCGACAAGCGCGCCCGCGAACTGGGCTTTCGCACGGCGAACGTGGCCGTGCCCGAGGAGGTCTGCCTGCCGGCTGATGGCATCTACGCCGGGTGGTATCTCCGGCCCGACGGCGTGGCTCGCCCTGCGGCGCTGTCGCTGGGCCGCCGACCCACGTTCTACGCCGACGCCGACACCTCGCTGCTCGAGGCTCATCTGCTCGACTTCGACGGGCAACTGTACGACGAAGCGGCCCGGGTGCGATTCGTGGCCCACCTCCGCGACGAGCGCAAGTTCGACTCCGTAGACGAGCTGATCGTCCAGATGGGGCGTGATTGTGACGCCGCCGGAGCGCTCCTGGCCACGGTGGAACCGGGGCACGTTGCGTGATCACGAGGTGGGGCTCCCTCCATCCACCATCGAGATGGCCAATGAGATGAGTATGTCCGACGTGACGGCGCCCCTCCTTGAGCCTGTGATCGACCCTGCCGGCGCCGCCACGGCGGCCGTGCCGCGCCTCGCCCAGCATTCCTTCACCCTGGCTGATGGCCACCGGGTAGGCCTCACCGTGAGCGGCTGGGGGGTGCCCCTTGTCGTGGTCCACGGATTCACCGCCGAAGGGTTCCTCTATGCCCAGACCCTTCAGCGGCTGGTGGCCAAGGGGTTCAAGGTCGTGGCCGTGGACATGGCCGGTCACGGCGGGACCCAGGGCCTCCCGCTGAGTGGTGGTCACCTGGGGGACTACGCCCACCTCATGGGTCGGGTCATCGAAGAACTGGGGATCCGCAAGGCCATCATCGCCGGGCACTCGATGGGTGGCCGGGTCGCCGCTCAGCTTGCGGCCCAGCAGCCAGACCGAACAGTCGCCGCCCTCCTCATCGACGCCATCGTCGGTGACCAGTGGGACCTCATGGTCAATGTGTTCCGCTTCAATCCATTCCTGCTCGCCCCGATGGGTGCCGCCGTGGCCCTCGATGCGGTCTCTACCATCCCGTTGCTCCACGACCCACGCCAGGCCATGAAGCTGGCCAAGTTGCTGGCACCGACCCTGGCCAGGCATGCCACCCGCCCGTGGCGCCTCGTCGGGCCGGCCGCCTCGATCCTGCGGACCAAGGGTAGCCGAGGCATCCTCGATGCCCTGGCCTTGGAGGAAGTGCCCACATTCGTGCTCCACGGCGATCGTGATCTGATTGTGCCCTTCGCCACCGCCAAGTCCGCCGCCAAGCGCTCGAACGGCCAGCTCGTCACCATCAAGCGCGGCGGCCACTCCTGGATGCTGCGGGATCCGGAGACCTTGCCGGCCATCGTGGCCGAACTGCTCGAGGGGCGTCTCGGCGACGCCATCCGCGACACCCTCGGGGCGGCGGGCGCGGTATCCACCGCCGAGCTCGAGTCGACGTTCTACGAGCCCGATGCCCCAATCCTCGAGCTCAGCGCCGACCACAGCGGCAGCCAACCGGCCGAGCCACTCAGTCGTCCCTCTTACCGGTGGACGATCACCTGAACGGACACCCTTGGGGTCGACTACCGGGTTGGATAAGCGGGCTGCTACCCTTCAAGCCACGCACCATCGCGCTCCAGGGTCATCTCCACGATCATCCTGAACGGCGAGGAGCGTCTGTACCGCTTCTGACTGCGCCAGCCTGCTCAGGCAAGGCAGCGGGTCCCCGAAGCCGGGTCCGATACCCAAGACCAAGGAATCTTCATCTCATGGCGTCCAATCCCCAGAACCTGGTCCCCAAGGCCGGCACCATCGCCGAGCACCGCCTCCACGACACCGATACGGGCTCGCCCGAGGTGCAGATCGCGCTGCTCTCCGACCGCATCAATCACCTCACCGAGCACCTGAAGGTCCACAAGAAGGACCATCACAGTCGGCGAGGCCTGCTGATGCTGGTGGGTCGCCGTCGTCGGTTGCTCGACTACGTCAAGAAGAACGACGTCGAGCGCTACCGGGCGATCATCGCCAAGTTGGGCTTGCGCCGCTAACCCATGTTTCACCCTGACGGCGACCATCGGGTCGCCGTCGCCCTATCCGGACGGCACCCGCGTGGTCGCCGCCGGCACAACCCGCCGGGCGTGCACGTCAGCTGCCAGTGGCGAGGGGCGGGATCGACCTTCGGTCCCCGTCCGCCCTTCACCACTGGGAACTGGCGCCGCCCGGCCTCCACACGAAGGGGCCCAGTGCCCCAAAGGAGTGCCTTCCATGACGGAAGCTCACATTGTTTCCCATGGCGTCATCGACGCCCCCGACAAGACCCTTACGTTCGAGACCGGCAAACTCGCCGGCCAGGCTGACGGCGCGGTGACGGTGCGCCTCGGTGACACCGTCGTCCTCGTCACCGCGACGGCGTCCAAGTCGGCCCGTGAGGGCGCCGATTTCTTCCCGCTCACCGTCGACATCGAGGAGCGGATGTACGCCGCCG